>CAZFOP010000111.1:0-9714 GCA_964520085.1 uncultured Solibacteraceae bacterium
CGGTGAACATCACGCGCTGGACCGGGGATCTGAAAATGGAGGTGCCCATGCCGGTGCTGCTCGCGGCCGCGATCACAGCACCGCCGCCCGCCGCCGCCGACTCGACCGCGCAGGCTTCTGCTACCGCGCTGCCAGATCAATCGGCAAGCGCACAAGCCGCGACGGTGTCCAACGCTATCTTTCACGTCGAGGTAGTACCCACGGCGGAAACCAGGAACCTGCGCCTTCGCAACGACGATTCCGGTGAGTTTGGCTACGTGCAGTTCGATGGACCCGGCGGCGAAACGCCGGTGGTGTTTGAAGGCCAGCAGTTGGTGCTCCCCGCCAAGCTCAAACTTCCCGCCGGAAAATACGAAATCCGCACCGTGGACCAGGGCAAAGTGGTTAGCGAGCAGGATCTGGAGGTTGCGCCACTCTCTATGCATACAATCCAGGTGAAGCGGCCATGAGATACCTCGCCCTCACGTTGCTGTTCGCGTTTTCCGCCAGCGCGGCAAACTGGACCGACCGCAAGGAATACGATCTGGTGCTGAACATCCGCGCAGCAAGCTCGCCGCAAACTAGGATCGACTTACTCGACCAGTGGAAGAGCGCCTATCCCAAGAGCGAGTTCGCGCCAGTCCGTTTGGAATTGTACCTCTCCGCCTATCAGGAACTCGGCGACAGCCCGCGCACGTTCGGCGTCGCCAGTGAGTTGCTGGCGGCTCAGCCAGACAGCCTGGTGGGCGCGTATTGGTTCACGCTTCTGTTGCCGGAGGAGAAGGCCGCCTCACCCGGGCAACTGGCTCTTGGTGAAAAGGCCGCCGGTCGACTTCTCGCCGGCGGCGGCGCGCCTGGAGGCGTCGAGTCGATCGCCCATCGCACGCTCGGCTGGATTCATTGGCAGCGCAGCGAATACACGCCAGCCGAAGAGGAATTCCAAAAGTGCTTGCAACTGGATCCGACCGCCACCGAGATTTCGGCCTGGCTGGGCACGGTGCTCGGGCTCGAGCAACAGCCCGGCAAGCGGGTGCCCGCGCTCTGGCAGCTAGCCCGCGCTGCGGCTTACCGGGATTCGGGTGCATTGTCCGACGGGATGCGGCGCCAGTACGGCGAGGTGCTGGAGCGCCTCTACACCTCGTACCACGGCGACGCCGGCGGCCTCGATCAACTCCGCTCCGCCGCCGCGGCAGCGCCGTTTCCGCCGGCGGGATTTGACATTGAATCGGCAGCCGCCGCGGCCTTGCGCAAGCAGGACGAAGCGCTCAGCAGCATCAACCCGCAATTGGCGGCCTGGGTCCGCATCCGGCAAGCGTTGGAAGCTGCGGACGGGGACCAATACTTCGCGGGTACCATTCACAACAACCCGCTTCCCAAGTTGAAGGGCACTCTCATTCAGGCTGAACCAAAAGGCAAGCCGGATGAGTTGACGATCGGTCTCATCGACCCGGCCCGGGCCGAGATTGTAGTCAAACTCGTCACCGCATTCCCCAACGATGCCGACCCGGGAACCGTGCTCGAATTCGAGGGTATCGCCGATGCCGTCTCCAGGAACCCGTTCGCACTGACGGTGCTTTCCGACCCGTCGAAGATCTCCGGCTGGCCCGCCGCGCCGCCGCCGCGCAAAGCCAGCCACAAATAACGCAGCCGCCCCGTAGCGCACGCATTCTTGCGTGCAGGGTCGAGATTCGTCTCGACCTTTCTTGAGGCTGCCTCGGCGCTCCTGCGACGAACTTGGGCTACCGGTGGAGGATCTCTACCTTGGTCACTAAGGTGGCTACGGGCTTAGTGGATCCGTTCACCACATACACCGTATGTTCCGTCTCGTTCCTGGCTGCCGGTGCCGCGGATGCCTTCTGTACCGGGACCGGCTTGGCAACTTGCCGGAATGGCAGATCGCGTGTGCCATACTCCTCGCCGAGCCGGTCCACGGCGGAGTTGATTCGTCCGACGGAGGCAATCTGCGTCGGCCCCGACGATGGTTGCGGCCGATCCCCCGGGCCTTTCATGCTTTCGGACAATTCGTAGATGTCGCGAGGGTCCCGCGACAGCACCACAAACAACGTTTCCGACCCTGGCGGATCGTCTATTTCAAAGCAGGCGCGCTTTGGTGTTCGAACGATCTCGCCCGGGTCGATGCGATTGCTCTGATCGGACAGTTCCGGCGTGGGGAAGAGCGGAACCCAGTCGCCGCTCGACTGTTTCGACAACACATACAGATACCCGGACCGGTTCGCCTCCAGTTCGACGGCCACGCAATCGCCCTTGCGGAAATTGCGCTCCGGCGCTACCGCCTGGCCCCGGTCGCCACGTGCCGTCACCAGCAGCAGCGTATACCGGAGCCCCAGATGCATCGCGCCAAGCGCTGCCCGCCCGGCCGCCGAGCCGGGCGCGGGGGTGCCCGCCGGAGTTGCCTTGGCCGCGGTTTTGCGCACCGGTGGCAATGCGTCCTTCGGCGCGGCGCCGGCGAAAAACAGATCGCGCGCACCCTCCACCGGCTGCGGCGGCGGCTCCTGCGCCATGCACGCGGCTGCCCCAAGAACCGCTGCCAGACCCAATAATCTATACATCCGTTTTCCCTCCATCATCCGTTCACTCCCCATTGGTCTTGACTATTCCGCCGTCGCAAGCTGTTATGGTATAGTATCGAAAATTGCAGTGACCTGGCAGCCCCGAATCGTCGGCGCCGCCATAGACTTCTTTCACTTTGATGCAACTGCCCGCCCGCCTCGGCAAATACGAGCTGCAGGAATTCCTCGGCGGTGGGATGTCGCACGTTTACAGGTCCTTCGATACGGTCATCGGACGAACGGTGGCCGTGAAGATTCTGGTCGAGCCCGCATCGCAGGATCCCGAAGCCCGCGACCGATTCCTGGCCGAAGCGCGCACCGCCGCCAAAGTGACTCACGAAAACGTCATCAGTATTTACGATTTCGGCGTCGACGACGCGATGGGCCTGTTCATGGTGATGGAGTTCCTGCAGGGCGAGGACCTGCGGCACGCCATCAAGAACGGCCACACCGGCGACCTCGCGAGCAAACTCCGCATCGCGCTGCAAATCGCCCGCGCGCTCGATTTCATCCACAAGAACCGGATCATCCATCGCGATATCAAGCCGGAGAACGTTCATATCAACGCGGCCGGCGTGGTCAAGCTGATGGATTTCGGCATCGCCAAGAGCGAGGATCTCTCTCGCACGCAACCCGGCTATGTGCTCGGCACCCCCTATTACATGGCGCCCGAACAGGTGCGGGGAGAGCAGCTCACCAGCCTGGTGGACGTCTACGCCTTCGGTGTTTTGCTGTTTGAATTGCTGACCGGGCAGAAAGTCTTCGTCGCCGATTCGGTGGATCGGATTTTCTATAGCATTTTGAACGTGCCGCTGGACGTGACACCTCTGCAGAACGCGGGCGTGCCTCAACCGGTGATCCAATTGGTGGTAGCCTGCAATGCGAAGATGGCTGCGGAACGGCCGCAAGGGTTCGGTTCCATCATCGCCGACCTGGAGCGCATGATCGCCGAGCTATCAGGAGCGACACAGTTGGCGGAGCGCCAGCCGGCGCCACCCACACCCTCAAAGAGCCGCACGCCCATGATCGTTGCCGGCTTGGCCGCGATGATGGTGGTTGGGATGATCGGCGGATATTTCGTCCTCAAGCCCGCGCACGTGCCTGCACCTGTGCCGAAGGCGGTGGAACTGCCCAAGACGATCTCCACGCCGACCGGCGACATGGTCTTGGTGCCCGCCGGAGAGTTTCTGTATGGAGAAAAGAAGCAGGTCGCTTCCCTTCCCGCCTTTTACATCGACAAGACCGAAGTGAGCGACGCTGCGTACGCCCGGTTCTGCCAGGCTACCAACCGGCCGCTTCCCGAGGATTACCCAGCCAACCATCCGGATTATCCCGTGGTCAATGTGACCATCGGCGACGCGCGCCAGTTCGCCGTGTGGGCCGGCAAGCGTTTGCCGACCGCTCTTGAATGGGAAAAGGCCGCGCGCGGGACCGACGGCCGCAGCTTTCCGTGGGGAAATGAAGACGAGCCTTCGCACGCCAACACCAGCCCTATCGATCAGCCTGTGGCAGTCAGAGCTAATCTGCTGCGGCCGGTCGACAGTTATCCTTCGGGCGCCAGCCCATATGGCGCCCTGCAGATGGTCGGCAATGCCTGGGAGTTGGTAGACACGCGGCGCGCGCCGCCCACGAACCTGATGGCGTTTAAGGAGCTAAAGCCGCCATTGCAGCCCGACGAACCCTGGTGCATGATCCGGGGAGAGTCCGCTTGGGAAAAGCTGGCTGACAACGTGATCTGGGATTCGAACGCCGTCCCCGAGCGTTGGAAGGACTATAGGGTTGGTTTCCGTTGCGTGATGGACGCTAAGTAATTAGCTTGGTAACCGAGGAGGTAAGTTGGCCAAAATATCGTTGAGCAAGAGATTCGATGCCACTAAGCTCCACCTGCGGACTCTGGCGCCACTTGCCGGGCCGGAAGTGAACATACCTTTCGGAGCGCTGGTGGAGCCGATAGGCGGCGATTACGATCGTGTGAAGTTTCTGTTCTTGGGCGAGCCGTATTCGGTGCGCCGCGAAATATTCCTGGACGCCATCCAGCCCGATGAGGCCGCCAAGTTGGCCGTCGCCATTCCGGCCGCCGCGCCGGCAGGTACTTCCGCACCGGTGGAACCGGAACCGGCTGCCGCGCCAGGCGCCAATCAGGCCCGGCTGAAGTTCGAGCGGCTGGATGCGGGCGGTTATTCGGTGGCACGAGCCAAGGTACCCGGCGGATGGCTGGTGGCGTGCGGCAGTGGCGTGACGTTCTACCCGGACCCCAAGCACCAGTGGGATGGATCGTCGGTCGAGTAAAGGTGGGGCATGCTTTGGCGTGCCCGTTTTTGTCTTAATCAACGCCCTATCTCTAAGTCGAGCACCTTCCCTCCGCGCGGGTGACAGTCGGGTAGAATAGAGAGCACGCAAGGAGGAAACACTGGATGCCGATGCAAGTCTGCATGGGAGCCAGCATGATGTGCTCATTCGGGGTGGCTCCCAGTTCGCTGGTGGTTCTGCCGATCAACCGGGTACAAACGGATGAGGTGCCCGACGCCAACATCATGGATCACATTCCCATGGTCAACATCATGCCGTTCGGGATGTGTATGTCGCCGGCCAACCCTGCCGTGGCAGCCGCCACCGCCGCGGCGTTGGGCGTGCTCACTCCCATGCCCTGCATTCCAGCCACGCCCGCCCTGTGGGTTGCTGGCGCGCCAAACGTGCTCCTTGGCAACTTCCCGACGCTGGACAACGTTTCCCAGCTCAATTGCATTTGGGGCGGTGTCATCACGTTCGTCACGCCCGGCGAGTTGACCGTCATGGTGCCGTAGCGCCGGCGGGATACGGACCGCGGGCGGACGATTCCGTCAGTGCCCCGCCGGGGCTGGCGGCTTCGGCGGTGCCGGCATCGTCACCTTGTAGCCAGGGGGAATCTGAAAGGCCGCTGGGTGCGGTTCGCCAGGCGCGGCACTGTGACACACCTGGGTCAATTGACCGGAGGGCCCCGCCATCTTGGTAAGCATTGGCAGACGCATCTTCGTGCTGGTCCAGGTTTCCACCATCGTCGGCCCCTGCGGCGATTGAGGCGTCGCGGGAGTTTGCGGCGATGAAGGCGCTCCCGGGGCGCCCGGAGCTTTCGGCGGAGCCAGTGCCCCAGGCGGCTGGGCGGCTTGAGCCACTGGCGGCGTTCCGGGCGCTGGCGGGGCTTTTGGCATCCCCGGCATCTGCGGCGGCTTTGGCAAGCCGGACATTTGGGGCGGTGGCGGCGGCTGAATCACATAACGTCTGCCCTCCACTTCATGGCCCTGGAGGACGCTCTTGCCCAAATCTTGCCCCTGGACGCCAGGCGGCTGAGGCGCCGCACCCGGGGACCCCGGAGGGCCGGCCTGCGGCATCTGCGGAGCCGCTGTCTGAGGCGTGGGTGGGGGCGCCGGCTGCACCAGCGCGGTTTTCTTCACGTGGTCCAGCACGATGGTGTGTCCGGCCGCGGGGTCCGAGATCACCGATGTGGTGCCGGAATCGACACGCGTCTTTCCATCGCTCGCGCGGTGGAAACGAAAGGCCGATTGTACGGGTGGGGCGCCCGGTTTTGACGGCTGAAACGCACTCGTGTATTCGGCCGTGGCGGGAGGTGCCGGGGCTGGCGAGGATGGCGACACAGCATCCACAGGTTACCACGGGCCGGCTCGCGGCAGACCGTAATGAACCGCTCTCCCGGCACTGGCGTGCCGTGTTGGGCCGCCAGGTCGATCTCGATCCCGTTGCTCTTGCCGTTAGCTTCCCGCCGACCCTGAGCCACTACCACCAGCGGGCGGTCCTTGACCAGCGGCCGGCGAAAGCGTTCCAAGGGTCATGCTGGATTGAGTGAACCCGGCGCCCGTTGGAGCCGTCATAAAGCCGGCGCTCGCTTGGTCGGCCTGCGCGGGCGCGGTGGGTGACACCAGCGAGCCAGGCGAGCCGGAGAGTGCGGCTCCGGCGCTGTTGATCTGCACTAACGGCGTCCCGGAAATCGCAACTCCCGACATGTCGATGGTGATGAAGTTACTGCCAACCTTCAGGGTTAGTCCCACTTCCGCCTCAATCACCACCTGCATTGCCTTCAAGTAAAGGTTCTGAGTTACCTGGCTGCTATGGTTACCGCTGAACTGCTCGATCACATCGCCGGTCACGGCCAGCGAGTTCGACCCGGTAATCTTGATGGCGGCCTTGCCGTCGATGGTCACATGGCTGTCGCGCTGTACTTGCTCCAGCTTGTCGCGGGTGACAATCAGATGCCGGTCCTCCCCTATCCATTCCTTGCGATCGTTCTCGATACGTATGTCGATGTCTTTCTGGCTGTGAATGAAGACTTGCTCACTGCCTTTCTTGTCTTCAAACCGGATCTCGTTGAATCCGCCCCCGCCCTTGGAACTGTATGACTTGACCGTGCTCTTGGTCTGCTCGTCGGGCAAGGTATAGGGTGGCATCTGGCCGGCGTTGTAGACCGAACCGGTGATCAACGGGCGATCCGGATCGCCCTCCAGAAAACTAACCGCGACTTCATGACCGATGCGCGGGATATAGATCGAGCCCCACTGATTTCCGGCCCAGCCTTGCGCGACCCGAATCCAACAGGAGCTCTTTTCGTCGGCCTTTCCTTCTCGATCCCAGTAGAATTGGACCGTGACGCGTCCGTATTTGTCGGTCCAGATCTCTTCTCCGGACTTGCCGACCACAACGGCAGTCTGTGTACTCGCAATTACCGGCTTGCGGGCTAGGCGCGGCGGCCGGAAGGAGACCGAATTGGGGATGGCTTCGAAATCATTGGCGTAATCGAACGGCTGTGGAACGCCCGCACGGTAACTGCTGTTCTTGCCACGGTGGCGGAGGGCAAGCACAGTGTAATCCTGGTTGGCTGCGTCCCGGTAGTGCTCCGCCAAGGTGAACTTATAGCCGCACTCGAGGCCCATGCAGTTGCTTTTTCCCCGCACGGTGACCAAGTCCACTTCCCGTTCTTCCAGACGAATCTTCGCATAGCGGTCGCCGTCGCTCTTAGTGCTGTACTTACCGGGATAGTCGTAGTATTCGGCTGGTTCGCTGCTGGAAAGCGTCGCGTAGAGGCTGGTGCTGGGCTTCTCAAAGTCGTAGTCGGTGAGCGAAGTCGTGCCCGTATTCACTCTGTTTTCCTGTTCGACAGTGAAGACAGTGTCCTCATCGAGGCGGCCGCCCAGAGACGGCGAATACCGGGCTTTGGCTTTGTGCGGGCAGGACTTGAATGCCGCCTTATCGTCCGCGAGCACCAGTGTGTGCTTGTCCACGGTCTGTTCAAAGAAATAGAAAATCCCTTCGTCTTCCATCAGGCGCGAGACGAAGTTGAAGTCGGTCTCGCGGTATTGTACACAATACTCCCGCGGTTGATAGGTTCCCTGGAGTTTCAATTGGTAGTCGGTGAAACCGCGGTCCTTGAATATCTGTTCCACGATGTCGGGCACCGACTTGTTCTGGAAGATGCGGCAGTTGGAGTACATGGTCAGAAACCAAAGCCATGGCACTAACTCGGCCTGGTAAGCGGCCATGCCATCCGCGCCGTATTCCAGCAACGCAAAGCGGTTGAAGAGCCCATGGATATGCCGTTCGGTTTCATCGTCCAGCTTAATCGACAACACCGCCGGCTTCGTCAGCAGGCCCTTCATGTCGATGTTCGGGTTCTCGGAAAGCAATTGCACGACGAAGCGGTAGGGCGTGGAGACGCGCTCGTCGCCGGTGAAGCTGTCCAGCAACAACGCGTCGTCGCCCAGCGTCGTCTTAATGCGGAATGGACGTTCAATTTGCGTTGCGGGCAAGTTATCGTCCTCCAGCCGGCCCAGTGATCCGGTCCGGCGACTGATGACGTTTACGAATAGCCGAATTCCCCGTTTTCGCCGACACTGACGTGCACCGCATCCGGTTTGAGTCCTTCGGCGATCTTCCCGAGTATCTGCGTCGATATCTCGGGCAACATCGTATTCGTCAGTATGTTATCCACGTTTCTCGCGCCGCTTTCCACTTCGGTGCAGCGGCGGGCCACTTCGTCGACCAGCGCGGCGTCGTAAGTGAGTGCGACCCGGTGACTTTCCTGAAGGCGGCGCTGGATCTTGGCGAGTTTGAGCACGATGATCTTCTTCAGCGACTCATCGCGAATCGGAAAATACGGAATAATAACCAGGCGTCCCAGGAACGCTGGCTTGAAGACCTTATCCAGTTCCGGCTTGATGGCTTTCACCAGCCCTTGCTGGCTAGGCGCAGTTTCCGGGTCGGCCGTCAACTTCATGATACTGTCGGTGGCGGCGTTAGAAGTCAGGATGATAATGGTGTTTTTGAAATCGATCTCGCGGCCTTCGCCGTCCTCCATCTGCCCCTTGTCGAAGACCTGAAAAAACAGCTCCAGCACGTCGGGGTGAGCCTTCTCCACCTCATCGAGCAACACCACGGAATACGGCCGGCGCCGAACCGCTTCGGTCAGCACGCCGCCTTCGCCGTAACCCACATATCCGGGAGGCGATCCCTTGAGCGTGGAGACTGTGTGCGCTTCCTGGAACTCGGACATGTTGATGCTGATCATATTCCGCTCGCCGCCAAAGAGCAGGTCGGAAAGCGCCAGCGCGGTTTCGGTTTTGCCGACGCCGCTGGGGCCAACCAGCAGAAATACACCGACCGGTTTGCCCGGATCGTCCAGACCGGCGCGCGCTGTGCGGACGCGCTGGCTGATTCCGGCGAGGGCGTGATCCTGGCCAATCACGCGCGCGCCCAGGTGCTGCTCCAGCGTGAGTACGGTGGCGATTTCGTCCTTCAGCATCTTGCCGACCGGAATGCCCGTCCATGCCGAGACCACTTCGCCGATAATCTGCGCATCCACGCACACGCGCAGCAGCGGCGTTTCGCCCTGCATGGCAGCCAGTTCGTCATTCAACGCGGCAAGCTGGGAGCGTAGCTGCTCAGGGTCGGGTGGGGGCGGCGCAGGGGCGGCTGTCGCCGCGGCAGCAACAGCGCCGGCAGGTGCGGCCTCCGCGGGCGGATCTGGCTGCGCTGGCGCGGCATTGGCCTCCAGTTGTGCGCGAATCTCCCGAATGCGGTTGACCAGATCGCGTTCCTTCTCCCAGCGGTCGGTCAGCCCCTTCAGGTGCGCTTCGGTCTTGGTTCGCTTTTCGGCAATCGCCGCCAGCCGTTCGGCATG
>CAZFOP010000112.1:0-9698 GCA_964520085.1 uncultured Solibacteraceae bacterium
AAATTCGGCGGTCCATTCTGGGCATCGTGATACGGGGTTGGATAACGGTATTGGGCTTCGCTCTGAAAGTAAACGTAGGTGCAGAAGTACAGGTCGAGCCGGCCGTCGCGATCATAATCGGCTGCGGAGACACTGGTGAATGTGCCCTGCGGCGCGGTCCGAAAGCGGAATGCGTCCGGCGCCAGCGCGAACCGGCCCTTGCCATCGTTCAGGAAGAGCATCGTCTGCGTGGGACGCACTAGCACCAGGTCCTGATGGCCCGAATTGCGCAGATCGGCGAACAGGGCGCAGGCGGTATCGTCGAGAATGTCCAGGCCGCATTCCTTGTAGATGTCGCGGAAGTGTCCGTTCCCATCGTTCTTATACAGGCGGTTGGGCAGACCGCCCGGCTGGCAGACGTAAATCTCATCCAAGCCATCGTTATCGATGTCCGCCGCGGCGATTCCATTTTCGCCATACACGTCCAAGCCGCAAGCAGGGTCCAGCCGCGCGCGCCAATAGCCGGTGCCGCGGGTGAGCTGCTCCTGAAACGATTCCACGCCAGCGAACGTCGCGCCAGTGATGTCGCGAAACCAGGGCGTGGAGGCACTCGTGATCGTTTCCTCGACGGGCTCCAGATGCGTGACAGCGCCCGAATCCCATTTCATCTTCCAAACGCCAACGCGATGCTCCAGCCACGCCGCATTGCGGCTGCGAATGTCGTATCGAACCAAACTGTCCGGGAGCGAATAGAAGACGGCGCGGCGGACCTGACCAAGCGCGGCGCGCCATTTCTTCCAGCCCGCCGCGGGATCTCCGCTGCCATCGAAGACGGCGGTGACCACATCGGGAGCAATGCGCCGGTATTCGCCCGGCGCGGGCGAGGCACCGGTGCAGTTCGCGGCCATTGACAGGTCTCCGCTTCGCAGCGCGGTGGCCAGGCGCGCCTCGATCTCCATTGCGATCTTCTCGCCGGGGAATTCGTCCAGGCCCGGTTCGACCAATCCCATGGCGGCGGCGAATGGCGGCTGCTGTTTGAATTTGACCGGGAACGGCCCGGAGAGCGGCGATGCGGCGTGCCCGCGCCGGACAAGCCACGGCGCAGCGGCGCAGGCGGCGAAGAAGTCGCGACGCCTCATGGGAGGGGTTCACTCACGGCGCCGGGCACGCGCTCCGCGTTGGTCTCGGCCGCCGTCAGCCGCTCGTGCTCGGCCCGCTCCGCCTGCGCCAGCTCCGGCTTGCCCAGCTTCTCGTACACGCGTGCGAGTTGAAAGTGCGCCGCCGCGTGTTTCGGATTGAGCTCGATGCCGCGCTTGAGTTCGGCCGCAGCGTCCGCCCATTGGCGATTCTTCGCCAGCAGCACGCCGAGCTCGAAGTGCGATTCCCAATACGCGTCGTTCAGTTGAATCGACCGGCGCAGTTCCGCTTCAATTTCGGCTGCGTCACCGCCCGCGGCGCTGAGCGCTTTCGCGTGCAGGCAAACCGGCAGGCAGTTCCGCGGCGCCGCTTTCTCCCAAGCCGCATAAGCGGCCGTGATTTCCCCCAGCCTGTCGCCTGCCTGGTCGAGCAGCCGCGCCAGGAACACGTACGGTTGCTCGACCGATGGATCGATGCGGATCACTCCCAGGAATGCGTCGATCGCATCGGCGAAGCGGCGCTGCCCGTACGCCGCCACGCCATAGGCCAGCTCGATCTGTGCGCTTTTCGGAAAACGGCTGCGCGCCTTGTCGAAGAACCCGAGCGCGCCCTCAAAATCGCCGCGGTGGAGCATCCCCTGGCCAAGGTCGAAGGTGAAGCCTTCGTCGTGGCGCGCCATCTCGGCGGCCTTGGCGAAGTCTCCAGTCTCGGAATAGAAGATCGCCAGCCCGTGCTGGATCAGTGGATCGTTGCCGGCCAGAACTTCCGCCCGTTTGGCAGCCGCGTTGGCCGGGACGGTCTGCTGGCTCCGCAGGTAGGCCTGCGCCAGCGCGATCCACACCTTCGGGTTTGCAGGCTGCAACTGGGAAGCGCGCTCCAGACTCTGTTTCGCCTCAGGCAACTGGTTGTTCTGGAGCGCGAGCAGTCCGCGGCGCAACTCGTCGTCAAAGGAAGCCGGCTGCGCGGCTGCCGCGATCGAAGCACCGAGAAGAACCGCCACCAACAAGCGCACCATTCGTATTCTATTGGTTCCTGGCATGCAAAAAGGCCCCCGCCACGAGGACGGGGGCCCGTTTCAAAACGCTACCTGAACCGTCGAAGTTAGAACTGGAAACGCAACGCGAACTGGACGTGTCGTTCGGTGCCCTGCTGCGTGCCCGTGATCTTACCGAAGTTTCCTTCACCCGCGATCGGAACCCCGGAGTTGTTCAGAACAGCGTCTCCCAGGTTGCCGTCGGGCGCATTGAACTCCGGTGTGTTAAAGAGGTTGAACGCTTCGGCGCGGAACTGCACCCTGTAGCGCTCGGTAATCACGAAGTCCTTGAAGATACTGAAGTCAAGGTTCTTCGTGCCGGGAGTGGTGTTGCTCTGCAGGCCGAGGTTGCCGCCGGCCAGTATCGGGTCGCTGGATGCCGCGGCGAGCGACGGAGCCTCGGCTACAGCCGTGATGTTGAAATACTCGCTGGGAGAGCGGCCGCCCGCGGGCGCGGCGCCCGGATTCGACAGCGCCAGGGCACGACACATGTTCCACTGCCCCTGACAGTTCGTGCCGTCAATCGTAAACGGCTGGCCGGTGTGGAGAGTGAGCACGGCGTTGGTCTGCCAGTTGCCAACAATGGCGTTGGCAACACTGCTCAGGCTATTGCCGAATTTCTTGCCTTTGCCAAACGGAATCAGGTAGGAAAGGCTCGTCGTGAAGTTGTGGCGGATATCCCAGGAAGCGCTGGAATAGCTACTGTTGTAATTGAAGGGATCGATGGTGCCCAACCCATTCGACCCGCTCAGCGTGGTGCCGCTGTCGGCCAGCGCGTGTCCATACGTATACGCGGTCATGAAGGTCAGGCCGTTGGACATCCGTTTTTCCAACTTGGCTGTCATGCCGGCATAGTTTCCGAAACCGAACGACGCCGTGCCAAATAAGCTGCCGAGGTCCGGCTGGGGTTCCAGGCTCACGCAATTGACCGAGAGGGCAGGGGTGTTCGGACAGGAATTGGGGTTCGGCTGGAGCAGCCCATGCGCCTGGTGGTTGCCGACATAGGCAACTTCTAGTGCCATCTGATGGGGCAGTTCCTGCTGAACAGCCAGGTTCCACTTGTGCACCAGCGAGTTCCGGAAATCCTGTGCCAGATCGCGGAAGCTGATGGGCGCCGGGAGCGTGAACACGTTCGACGGGTAGCCGGCTTGCATGCCGCCCGTGAAGTACGGATTGGTAGACCACGGGCTCGCCGTAGCCGAGCGGTCCAGGATGGGCGAAATGTTGAACGGTGCGGACTCGCCGCGGTTCGGGTTGCCGCCCTGATTCTCTTCGCCACCATAGAAGATACCGTAGCCAATACGGATTACGGTTTTGGGACGCAGGGTATAGGCGATACCAATGCGCGGTGCGATGTCCTTCTTGTCCCAGGGGATCAGGTAACTGGACACCTGGCCTCGGGAAACCGTGACGTTCGGGAACGCCTGGGCGAAGTTCGGCGGAAGAGGCGTGTTCTGGTCGGGCCCCTTCGGAATGTCCAGCGTCAGGGTGTCGAAATTGAAGTTCGACTGGCGGCCGAAACCCTCGTTGATCGGCGAGAAGAGCTCATAGCGAATGCCCACGCTCACCGTCATTTTCGGCGTGACCTTCCAGTCGTCCTGTCCGAAGAACGAGTAGCCCCACTTCTGCGACGAAATGAAGTTGTCGGTCGATATCTCGCCCCAATTGACATCTCCGAGCAGGAACGAAGCCATCTGGTCGCCGCTGGTGTTATTGTTCAGCCCCAGCGTCGGATTGGCGGTTTCAGTCTGCGTGAAGTACATCTCACCGTGCGGATACGGCACCTGGAAGAACGGGAACCGGATTTGGCGAATCTCCGCGCCGAACTTCAGCGCGTGGACGCCGCGCGTAACCGAAAGGTTCTGGATGAAGTCCCAGACGTTGCTGTACTCTTTCGACGGGAGCCAGTCGTTAGCGCCAATCTGGCTGTACGTCTGGCCTGGGTACTGGGTCTGGCTCTGCGTGCCGAAGGTGATCTGGGGAAGGCCCCCATTCAGCGTAGTGGTAGGATCGAAGCCGCCCATCCCGTACGCCTTAAACTCGTCCGTGCTGGCATTGGCGGTCTGCACACGGGAGGTCACCAGGCGGGTGAATCCGAGACGGGTCTCGGTGATGATCGCGGGATTCCAAACGCGAGTCCAACTGGCCATCCCATTGCGGCTCAAGTCCGTCTCGGGGACACCATTGAAGGTCGCGCCATCGAGCGCGCCCGGCAGCGGCTGCCCGGAGGTCTTATACGTGTCATTCCAACTCAAGCTGCCGAAGAGGCTGTCCTTGTCGCTCAAATGATGGTCGATGCGGAGGTCGCCCTGGTCGGTGTTCTGCGCACCTGGCGTGTCGACGAACAGATCGTTTACCGGATATTTCCCGTTCGCGATGGGCTGGTTGGTATTCGGATAGAGCGCAATCAGCTTCTGAGCCACCGGATCCTGCTTACTGGTAGGGATCATGTTGTTCGGGTACGGCGTGCGGCTGGTTACGCCGGCGGAATTCGTGGTGGTTGTGGTCGGGTCGTACAGTTGCTCCGGCAGCAGCCCGGAGAAATCGCCGGTCTTCATCGCCGCCGTGGGGATGGTGTAGTAGCCCGCGTTGCCAAGGGTCCCGATGATGCCGCCCGAAGAGGAGATGCGGGTTCCCTGGTAGTCGCCGAAGATAAACGTGCGGTTCTTGATGATCGGTCCGCCGACGGCCGCGCCGAACTGGTTCTGGCTGTATGGTCCACGCGGAGTGCCGGACTCGTTGTTTTCCCAACGGTTCGCATCCAGGCCGCGCCTCTGCAAGTCCAGGAAGGCAACGCCGTGAAGCTGGTTGGTGCCGGACTTCAGGCTGACGCTCACCACGCCGCCGGCGCCGCGGCCGTACTCGGCGTTGTAACCGTTGGTGAGCACGTTCATTTCACCGATGGCCTCAACGGAAGGTCCCATCACGAAAGAGGTCTGGTTCAGGAAGTCGATCACATTGACGTTGTTGTCGACGCCGTTCAACAGGAAGTTGTCCTGCCCGTTGGAGCGCACGCCGTTGGCGGAAAAGCCGCCGCCCGTGGCATCGCGGGCGCCGGGCTCCGCGGTCAGAACGCCAGGAGAAAGACGGGCTAGGTAGGAGAAAGTCCTCTGTCCACCTAGTGGCAGCTCGGAAACGGCGGCCGTATTCAGCTCCGCGCCGAGCGTGGTGCCTTCGGTCTGCAGCAGAGGCGCTTCGGCCGACACCTCAACCGATTGCGTGATATCGCCGACGGCCAGAACCAAGTTGACGCCAACGCGGTCGCCACCGGTGATTACCACATTGTCTTGCTCGGCCCGGCGGAAACCCTTGGCTTCCGCGGCGACCGCGTACGTGCCCGGCTTCAGAGCCGGCCGCGCGTATTCACCGCCCGCGCCTGTCGTTACTTCATACTTCAGGCCGGTTGCAACTTCGGTAATGGTGATCTTCACGTTGGGCACGACAGCGGACTGCGCGTCCGTGACGGTGCCGGTTATGGTGCCCAAATCGCGTTGGGCAAATACGAGCGTACTGAAAACCAGGGCAAGTGCCATCGCCAGAAACAGCAGGCGATGCCCAAAGATAATCGTACGAAAACGTGGTACCGATCTCTTCATTTGACCTCCCTTTTCAATAGTCTCCAACCTCAGCAATGCGAGAATCGCACGGAAACGCTTCCATGCAGATTAGCGGTAGTATATATCTACTAGGGAAGTGAGTCAAGAATTAATTCGGGCGTTATTCTTATCATCAGTCGGAAAAGGCTTTGTTTCGCGATAACTGTAAGCAGTAATCTCGGGCTGGACGAAGGGCAAGTGTTTCGACTGTCGAAACAGGCAAATCCGCGCGCTAGCCGCTGGGTTGCTTATCCAGGCGGGCCCGGCCGGTCGAGGCCCGTACGACCAGCGACGTGTCCAGGCGGAACTCAACGCCTGTCCCACGGGTCTTGATCGAATGCAACAGCGCCTCGCAGGCAAGGCGGGCAACCTCGGTGCGAACCAGTTTGACGGTCGTGAGCGGCGGCTCAGTGAACTGCGCCATCCGTATATCGTCGAATCCCGCCACCGAAATGTCCTCGGGTACCCGCAGCCCGCGCTGCCGGATGGCGCGCAAGGCGCCGATGGCGGTGAGATCGTTCGAAGCAATCACGGCCGTGGTGCAGGGCGCGCGCTCGAGCACGCGCTCCATGGCCTCAAATCCGCCGTCCACGTTGTGGTTTCCCTCTTCGACCACGGGCTCGAACCGCACGCCGTCACGCGGCTCATCGAGAGAATTCAGGAACGCGTCGCGCCGCTCCCGCACAGACTCGAGGCGCAGCGGCCCGGAGATGAACGCGATCCGGCTGTGCCCCAGAGCCAGCAGGTGCTCGACCACTTGCCTGATGCCATGCGCGTAATCGACCTTGACGTTGCTGATGCCGCACGACACCTTACCGACGTCCAGAAACACCAGTGGTACCTTCCGCTTGGCGAACGAGTCGGGAAGTGACGGATCGACCTCCGAAGTCATGATCGCGACGCCATCGATTTTTCTCTCGATCATGCGCTGCACGCAGTGCGCCGTGCGCGCCGGGTCGTAGTTAGTGGAGGCGACGAACACGTCGTAGCCATGCGTCAGCGCCACTTCCTCGAAGCCCTTGATCAGCTCGGGAAAGAACGGGTTGGTGATGTCGGAAACCACCAAGCCGAGCATGTGACTGCGGCCCGAGGCCAACGATTGGGCGTTCGTATTTGGGCGATAGCCGAGCTCCTCGATCACCTTCCGCACACGAGCCGCGGTCTCCGGACTCACCTGCGGGCTGCCGTGCAGCGCGCGGGAAACGGTGGCAATGCCCACGCCCGCTCGCTTCGCGACATCCTTGATCGTCATCCTGCCGCCTCTGTGAAAAGTCTACAATGATTGCCGCCGTGACGCACCAAGTTTTGTTTGCCCTGCTTCCGTGGGGCATATTTTCGGTTACCGGCGCTTCCGCCGGGCCAACGCCGCTCCGCGCCTTCCCGCATTCGTTTGTCACCGCGCGCGGAAAGCTGTAAGCTGTGGTTGTCCGCCAACACGGGGAGAGGATGACCCGCAGAGCCCTATTCAGGATACTGTCCGCCGCGGTCTCCGCACGGCTCGCCCCGTTCGGCCGCGCCGCGCAGAAGCCCGCCCGGCGGCTCGTGTTGATCACGCTTGGCGGCATACGTCGGCAGGAGAGTTGGTCGCAGCCAGGCCTCCGCTACATTCCGCATCTTTACAACGACCTGCTCCCGCAGTCGCTGTTCTACCCTTACACCGCCAATGAAGGCGTCACCTCGCACTTCAATACCATCTCCAGCATTCTCACCGGCGCCTGGCAAAGAGTTGACGATTGGGGAAGCGAGAAGCCCATTGGTCCCACTCTGTTTCACGATTTCCAGACCCAGACCCATGCCGACCCGAATCAGACCTGGGTGGTGACCAGCAACAAGCAGCTTACCGCCAACATCAGTCCCGGTGTCAACGTGATTCTCTCCAAGCAACTGATGGTGGAGGCTGTCGAGCGCATCATTAACGGGCAGAGCGCGCGCAGCCGGCTGGAGCGCGAGCAACTTCTTCAGGAGATGACGGCGGTGCTCGAAACCGACTACGAGCGCATCGGCTGGGGCGTACCTTCCGAATCCAGCTTCCGCGATCCAGCAGTGAAGCAGACGCTGCTGGCGGCGCTAACCAGTTTCATTCACTCTCCCGACGTGCCCGCCAGCGGCGACGAACTCACCTTCCTGATCGCGCGCGAAGTGCTCCAGCACATCGCCCCGGCGATGCTAATGATGAATCTGTCCGACATGGAAGTGGCTCATTCCGGCAGCTACTCACTGCATTTGGGAGGGATTACGCGCGCCGACGCGATCTGTTACCGGATGTGGCGGTTCATCCAGGCCACTCCCGCTCTGGCCGTCAACACCACGCTGATCATCATGAACGAGTTCGGCCGTGACCCGGACGGCTCCTCGACCAACGGATTCTTCAACCACCGCACCAACACCGAGTCTTGCCGCATGGCCTGGACCATGGTGCTGGGACCGGCAGCCGCCAAACCCGCGATCATCGAACGCGAGATACGGCAGCTCGACGTGACCCCATCCATCGCTTCCTGGATGGGAATTGAGCCCGGCCACGGGCCAGGCGCCAGGCTTCCGGAATTCCATGCCTGAAGAACCACGCCTGCCGGCCGAGTTGGCGCGGCGCTTGCCCGCCACTTTCGGCGCAGCGGTCCACGATCAGCTCCGGCAGTGGGATTTCCTCTTTCCCGCCGAGCAGCGCCAACTGCGCGCGCAATTGGATTGGCTCTCGGGCCTCGAGCAGGCCGAGTTCGACCGTCTTTTCGCACCGCTGGAAGAACTCGAAGGGCGCATGGCGCTCGGCCCCCACGATGCAACCGCAGGATTGGGTGTGCGCGAGGTCGGCATCCTGGCGCGTTCGCCGCTTTATGCGCAGTGGCGGGTTGAAGTGGAGAAGGTCTTCAGCCGGATTGACGCCGCAACGGCGCCGTCCGTCCCGCTGCGGAACTCGCCGCGTCTGTTGCTGTCGATCCTCCCGCCGGCGGCTTCGCTCACGGACCAGCCGGTGTGGCCCAGCCTCGCCAAGCTGGGCGCCTGGTTTTCGCTCGATCGCCCCTTCGGCGAGATCCTCCCGGGGTTAGTATCGAGAATCGCCGCGCGCGCGTGCGCGCCAGCTTTCGAAGAGATCGAACGCACCTGGGTGTTCGAATGCGGCACTCAGTTCTCCGATCTCGCCAATTCGACCGTCCTGTCGTGGGATGCGATGGACCCGCTGCGGCGCGAGTTCCTGCGGCGCCTCAACGCTGTCCAGCGGGACCTCCGCAGTGTGGATCAGACCACCGAGGATCTGAGGCGCGCCGACATCAGCCGCCTGGCTGGCCCCGCCATCACTGCCAACCCGCGCGTGCGCGAGTTTGTGCGCTCTGTGCTGCTGAGCGGCAATGGATCGTTGGTATTCAGCAACTCGTTTGTGGAATGGGGCGCCTCCGAGGCGCTGCGGCGCGTCCAGCCACAGGCGCTGGTCGCGTCATTCGGCATGCGGCAGAAGCTGAAGCCGTTCAGCAGCCTGGTTCTGTTTGAAGATCAAAACCGGTCCAACCCGGTGCGGGATCAGGATGACCCAGCCGGTTCGCTGGCCGACGCCGTGTTGCTAGCCGAATACGTGTACCTGGCCTCGCAGCGCGTGGCCTGCTATCCGGACCACACCGTCACCCTAATGTCGGCGATCGATTGGAACCGGGTGCTGATCCTCGGCCCGCGCGCTCCGCGATTCGCCGCTTCCTCCGCGACGCCCGAACAGCTCACGGCGTTCGTCCTAGACTGGCTCAGCGCATAAGTATGGCGCAGGCCCCCCGGCCTGCGCCACTACACCATCTCCGCTTCCGCCGCACTCACGCGAATCGCGATCGACCGGCTTCCCAGAAACGGGTGTGTTGCCGTCAGGTTCACCACGCCGGCGCTTTCCTTGGCGCGCACCCAGATGGCCGCGGCGCCGCCCGCCAGCACCAGCGGATTCTCGCCGATGATCTCGCCGGGGCCGGTCAACGAAA
>CAZFOP010000113.1:0-9670 GCA_964520085.1 uncultured Solibacteraceae bacterium
TGTTGCGGTACGACAGCATCAGGAAGCCTGCCACCACCGCGAAGCCCAGGGTCACAGGCAGAATCTCTCCTCCTGCCAGAAACGAGATTCCATAGGCGATGAGGCCGATGAGAGGATAGGTGCGCACGCCGCCGAACGAAAACTGTCCGGTGCCGATGCGCCGCTCCTCACGCTCCAATCCGGTCAGGAAGGCGAGAAACAGGACCAGCAGAATCTTGACGCCTTCCGGAGGCAGCATTCGATAGAGATCGGTGAACATAAATCAGTACAAGCATATCCGATTCCCGCACGCGGATGGAATGTGTGGCGCCCCAATCGATCTGGCATGGGTTGCCGCGCATGTCGGGCCGGCTCGACTTGTGCCAGCGACGCGGATTCGGCGCTCCAGAGCGTCTTGAGCATGACCGGCACCCCCAGCTTCCGGTAGTGACCAGTAACGCTCGAGTGAAACGCGCGCCGTTCATTCCTTGGCAACGGGCCATTCCTACAAACCGGTCAAGTGCGTAGTCGTTACGAGGTCTGTCCCGAAGGGCCGTTTCTGTAGGCCGTAACATACAATAGAATCTTCAAACCGGATCACCTGGCATGCGGCGCCTCACTTCCCGGCGGATGACGCTCCTCGCAGCGGCCCTCCTGCTCTTGTTCTTCGCAGCCATTTACGCTGGGTCCAAGAGGTCGAGTCTGCGCACGTTGGGCCAGATTCACAGCTATCTTTCCGCAAACCGTCAGTCTCTGGACGTGTCCGACGTTGGTGCCCACTTCGATGCGAGTTTGATCGACACGCGAGCGAAGCGCATCTTCCTTCTGGGGGAATCGCGATCGCAGCCAGGCCGGTGCCATCCGGGAGCGGGTAATGTGCGAGACGTTGGAGCCTCTATCCACGCTTTGCAGGGGAAAGCTGCTATGGCCGCTGGGGCGCCGATCATATTCTCCAGCGGACGTTCCAGAAGCATGAGCCATTTGCCGCGATGCTCAACCGTCCAGACTCGCCGGTGGCGGGCCGAATCGTTAGCATTCAACCAATCTACCAGCGCTCTCAAGGCGTGATTTCCAACGGCAGAACTTATCAGGAATACGATGCATCGGCTCCGGCTCCGTTTCTGGAACTGTTCGCCCCCGTGGCCAACGGCCCCATCACTTTGTTCCGAATCACGGGGGCCAGTGCTCTGTTAGCCATACAACTGCCAAGGTACCCACTCGGCGAAGGCATTCAGTACGTGGTCTTCATCCGCGATGCCGTGGCAAGCCATCCGCTGGAGGAATCGGTGGGGCGACCGTTGGATCGCCCTCGACGACTGCTGTAAGCCCCTGGGATCAACCGTGCAACAATCGCGATCGGCTAAGGGAAATGGGCTGAGCTTGGCCGGGTAGCGGAGGGGCTACCGGCATCGGGTCTTAACGCCAACTGGATGGCAATTCATCGTGTGCTCGCGGTAACGGAGCGTTGCCATTGGCGGCCAGCCGGCCGTGGTTCAAGATGCCGGCGCAGCTCCCGGCATGATGCCGGGCGTGCTTCAAATCAACGTGCAGATGTCGCCCAACGTGCAAACCGGGAATAGCGTGCCGGTCCACATCACCGTAGGCGGCGTCACGCTCGCCGTGCAGTAGTCGCATCTTCCCGGGACTGTTGCCGGCTCATGGCTGGCATCGATGCCTGAAGCGGAAACTCCTTCCCGTCTTGGGGTCCGGCTGAAATTGATGGCACTATACACCTGCGGCCACTACGTTGACCGCGGATGCACTGGCCATTCCAGTCTCGGCGAGTCGTTGCCGGAACCTCAGGTGCCGGATTCGCGTCAATTCGATCAGCGGTCGCCACACTGCTTGCACCGAATGGTGCTTGATGAGCAGATGCCAGAATCGGTTGGACCGCTTGTAGAGGTACGACATCGCCAAATACGGCGCAATTGCGCGCCAATCCCCGGGCCGGCGTCGCCAGATTGAAGCGTGGGAGAAGAGACGCTCGTATATCCACTCGTAACCTTGCTCCAGCTCCTCGGGCGACATGTGCTTCGGACGGAACACTGCGTGCGCGGTGTCGTATAGCGACCAGTCGCGGTGCAGCAAGCGCCCCGCCGACTCCATTTGCCGGAACAGTGGAGTTGCCGGGTATGGGGTGAGAATGTGAAATGTCGAACACTCCAGCCGGTTCTCCTCGATCCACTCGGCCGTTCGGGCGAAAACGTCTTGGTGGTCGTGATCGAATCCCAGCACGAACGAGCCATTCACTTGGATGCCATTCTCATGTAATATGCGCACCCGGCGCGAATAGTCGGCGGTTTTCGGCGTCTTCTTCCGCGCATCGGCGAGGTTCTCATCCGTCAGCGACTCGAAACCCACGAACACACCCGTGCATCCGGCGAGCGCCATGGTCCGGATAAGACTGGGGTCGTCGGTGACATCGATGGAGACCGCCGCGCTCCAGATCTTGTCGATCGGTCGCAGCGCACGGCACAGGTCGCGCAAATACAGCCGGTTCGAACCAAGGTTGTTGTCGATGAAGACACCGTACGGCTGGCCGTCAGCCTCGAACTCGGCGGCGATTTTGTTGGGATCTCGCATTCGGTAGGGCATGCGCAAACCGTCGGTTGCCAGGTAGCAGAACCCGCACCGGTTGTGACAACCGCGGGTCGCAACCAGGCTGGTGGTTGTGAGAAAACTCCGTCGCGGCAAAATGGAGCGCCTCGGCGCTGGATCGTCGCGATAGTTGTTCTCGTAGGTCGCGACGTATCTCGATTGCAACCGGCCCGACTCCACATCGGTCAGGATGCGCGGCCAAAGCTGTACGCCATCACCCAGGGCGAGCGCGTCCGAATGAGGAGCACACTCCTCGGGACACGAAAGCACGTGTGGTCCACCGAGAATGACCTTGCTTCCACGGCTCCGGTACCAATAAGCAACCTCGAACGCGCGCCTGGCGAAAGTCAGGTGGACCGTGATCCCCACCACCTCGGGCATGGGCTGATACGGAGGCCGTCCGTCAAGCAGGTTCTCGTCCCAATAGCGAACCTCCCAGTGTTCCGGCGTTGTCGCCGCGAAGCTGGTCAGCGCGAGAGTCGGTGTCAGCACGTGTTTACCAAAACTCGCGTTCGGGTCCTTCGGGTAGAACGGATTGATGAGTAGTGCGTAACGAGGCCGAATTGCTCCTGCTGAGGTCGCGCCATCCAGGAGTGGCGGGCGCGTCATCTCAGGGGAACTCCAACCGCGCCGCGGCAGTCGTGCAAAGGGCTCAGGGGCCGTTTTCATGAACTATACTTTATAATACAAAGTTCTTTATGTCAAGGAGGACCCGAAAAACGCGCTGGCATTGTCCTGCCCGCCACCGGACCCTTGGTTTAAGAACCTGGGAGGGCCAGCCACGCCGACAGACCATCCGGCGGATGCCGGATCGTGAGAAGATCAAACAGCGGATGTTCTGGCTGACGTCACCGGCGAAGAGCGAATACTCCGATGGGATTGTTCGGGGTTCCAGCCGCCAGCGTTGGCAGGTCAGAGCCATCCCGGAAGCTTTCCGAAGCATTCTTAGGATCTGAGGAGGGTACGATGCGACGACGATTTATCGTTCTGCTGGCCGTTCTAACGGCGATTTCCGGGTGGGGGCTTTCGCGTTTGCACGCCCAAGGCCCCACACCGCAGGCTTACTCACTCACTGAAGATCCTGGTTTTGCCCTAATGGGTCCAAGCGTGGTAAAGATCAGCCGAGATGGTTCCAAGGAAGTGGTGGACCAGATCCTGCCCGTCGGGCCGGGGCGCGACAAAGAATTCCATAACCATCTTGTCTATGACTTCCAGGCCCATAAGCTCTACACCAAAGTCTTGAGCGACCCTGCCGTGCCCTGCGGGGTCCAGGAGTACGCCGATCCGGCCGCGCCGCCGGAGTTCGACCTGATCAGTGGCTCGGACGCTTTGATGAAGGAACTGACAGGCGGTGCGCAGCCCAAGCAGGTCGGTGTGGATACAGTGAACGGAATAGCTACCAAGGTTCTCGAAGTGACTTCCGCCAAAGGCAACGGCAAGATCTGGATTGCCCAAAACGGCGGCTTCCCGGTCAAGATCGCCGTTCTCGGACCCGACGGCAAGGAGATGACGATAATCGAAGTGAAGCAACTCAGTCTCGCCAAGCCACCGGCATCTGCCTTCGCCGTTCCGGCAGGTTGCGTCGCGTCGATCCAGGTACAGGCCAGCGCAAAGCCCAGCACCAACGTCACCGCCCTGACGCTCCAGAAGATTCCCAATTATACCGGCCCCTGCCCGGCGCACATTGCAATGGTTGGAACCATCACGACGGATGGGCCGGGAACGGTGTTCTACCAATTCGGCGCCGGCACACTCGATCCGGGACAAACCCTCACCTTCAGTGCCGCGGGAACCAAGACCGTCACCCACGTGATGACCTTTCAGCCGAAATACGGCAATCAGATGGGCGGTGGAGCTATCCTGGAGGCCATTGGTGCCGACGCCTCGGGCAATCACGACATTCCGACGCAAGGTTCCAACAACGCTGATTTCAACATCACCTGCACCAGCGGGGGTGGAAAGTAGATTGGCCACAGTCCTGTCGATTGCTGTTGTCGCCAGCAATCGATCGACCCTCGCTGACTTGCTGCTGGTGATCCGGCCTTAAGCAATCGAATCCGCAGGGACTGATGCGAAAACCCTCTGCTGCCGGAGGCCCCGTCCGAACACATAGCTGCCAGTGCCGATGCAGACCTGCAGGGCGGCGCGTCACGGCGTGTCGACTACACAGCGAAAGCCAAGCGTGCCTGCGCGGTCTTTCGACGGCGCCATCAGTAAGTACTTGCCATGCTCGGTGAGCTTGTAGGCTTGGGGAAAGTACCAGATTGAGTTCTGCGGCTGATAGAAGCTTCCGCCCCGCAGCACGGCTGCGCGCGTGTGCTCGTCCCTATACTCGTCGGTCCACGTCCACACATTTCCGGTGAGGTCTTGCACTCCGAATGGGCTCTTCCCAAGGGGATGGACGTCGACCGCGCTCGCCGCAGGCAGATCCCGTCCTTTGTATGGCGCTGGAACCGCTGTGTCATCCCATTGATTACCCCACGGGTACAAGCGGCCGTCGGTCCCCTGCGCCGCGTACTGCCATTCCCATTCGTGCGGCAGCCGTTTGCCCGCCCATTGCGCATATGCGCGCGCGTCCTCGATCGAAACCCAGGTTACTGGGATCTTCTCCTCGCCGGACCGCGGAGTCCCGTTGACCCAGTGACGAAGGAAATTGTGATCGTCGACCGGATGGTAATGGGTTGCGTCGAGGAACTTCTTGAACTCGCCGTTGCTGACCGGATACGTGTCGATGAAGAACGCGTGGATCGCCATACGGTGACGATGCCCGCGGCGTGGTGAGTCCTCCCACGGATACTGCACGTCGAGACCGGTCATGTCGCCGCCCTCGATCTCGACGCCCGTGACCTGAAATTCAAACTCGCCGGCCGGAATTCCGACCATCCCGGGCGGCGCAATGCTCACGGGAGCGGTGGGGGCGATCGGGACCAACTGTTGCGGCAGGAACTCCCATTCCTTGGAATAGGTCTGTAGAGGTTTCGTCGCCCACGCACGCATCTGAGCCAGCACAGCGCCTAGGCCCTCGACCTGCCCCCCACTGTCGATCGAGAGGAGCGCCCCGTAGCCCTGCGGTTCCAGGTTGAGCCGGACCACGGCGCGATCGCCCTCGATTCTCGGTGTCACTTCAACTCCGTTCCACAGGTCGTAGTAACGCCGTCCGGTTTCATGCCCGACCGAGATCGCGTCTTCCGAGACATTGAACTCATTGCGGTTGACGACGGTCCACAGAGTCCGCCCGCCGCTGCCGGGAAACATACTCGCGTAGACGCCGTACCGCAACGTCGGCACATGAGGTGTCCAATCCATGCTCACCGGCAAATCGGGGAACGCGCGATAGATGTGCGCGATGCGGCGAAGAGCCTCGCCATCGCGCGGCGTCACCTGGTTCCAGATGCCCCAGACGTTCTCCCAACTCTCGAAACCAACGCCATTGAAGAATGCGGCCTGCAGGTCGTCCGTGTGGTTGCGCGCCCACCGGTCGCAAACGTGGATCATGTGGCGCGGTTCGAGCCACTTCAACTTACTGACCATCGGGACGAACGGATAACTCCAGTAACCCCAGCTTTGATTGTTATAGGCCAGCATGCCGTCTTCCTGCGGCGCACCCTCCGGTTCAAGCGCGACGGGATGCCCGGTCGCGTCGGAGGCTAACCGGTAGGCCCGCGGCAAGCCCGCGAAGGTTTCGCCGTTCACGCCATCCGCGCCAATCTCCGTCATCAACTTCGCGGTGGCTTCCCAATATCGCATTCCGACATCGCGCGTGCCATTGTCCCACGGCATGCTGGGAAAGAAGACCCGCACGCCCCGCCGGTGAAAGTCCTCGACCATTTGGCGCAGCGCGGGAATTCCCCCGGGCATATCGCGCGCCATGTCCCATTGGTTCCGGTTGTCGATTCCGATATTTGGATAGACCGGCCAAAGCAAGACGCTATCGATGCCGCCATATCGCTTGTCCAAGTTATCGAGGTACCGGCCGACCGTGTACCGGCGCTGCACCGGATCGTAGAGGTATCGCTCCTCCACCATGACCTGCGGCTGGACGAAGTTGCGCTGCGTCCACAGCAGGTCGGGCCGGCGATACTCGGAATCGTCATAGCCCATTCGGATCAGTTGCTCGTGCCGCCACGTGCGAAGATCTTCCGTCCAAATGCTGAACGCGGCCGAGGAGTCGCGCTGCCAGTTGGTCATATTGGAGTACCAATCCTGCCCGGCGCCGGCTTGCGCGGGGCCCGGGATCTGACTCCCCTGTGGCTGGATCGGCGACACCTGAGCGATCAGAACCTGTGACAGCCAGCCGAGTAGTATTGCCGTAAATGCGAGTCTTCTCATTTTCCGTTCCCAATGAATGATACACTAACGCTGTTCTGAACTGGTTCGGCGGCGCCTGAGAATCGATTTGCGAGTTCGGGACCGCGAGTCTCTGAGGCATCCTATGGCGACCTCGATCGTCGTGATCGGCAGCTTGAACATGGACTTCGTCCTCGCGGTCGACCGCCTGCCGCTGCCGGGAGAAACCATTCTTGGACGCAACTTCCGCGTCATTCCCGGAGGAAAAGGCGCGAACCAGGCCTATGCCGCGGCGAAACTCGCAGGCCGCGGGATGGTAGTGCGGATGCTGGGACGAGTGGGAGCCGACTCATTCGGAACTGTGCTCAAGGCCAATTTAGCGGGCGTGGGCGTCGATGTCGGTACCGTGCTGGAAACGGATTCCGAAGCGACTGGCGTGGCCCTGATTCACGTAGACGATGCGGGACAGAATTCGATTACGGTCGCGCCCGGAGCCAACGGTGCTCTGTCGGTCGGCGACATCGATTCGCAGCGCTGGGCACTCGCCGGCGCACGCTGTGTATTGCTCCAACTGGAAATTCCGATCGAGACAGTCGCAGCGGGCTTGCGGGAAGCGCGCCGTGTAGGCGCCACGTGCATCCTCGACCCTGCGCCCGCGCGCGCCCTCACTAAGGAGATCCTCCAACTGGTCGACATCGCGACGCCGAACGAGAGTGAGGCGTGCGTCCTCGCGGGTGTTCCGTCGAACCGCGTGCGCGCTGCTGACGCTGTCGCACTCGGCCATCGGATCCGGGAACTCGGAGTACGGTCGGTCGTCGTGAAACTAGGCGACCAGGGCTGCGTATACTGCGGACCGGATCGAACATTCTCTGCGTCTCCTTTTCCGGTGCGGGCCGTGGACTCGACCTCGGCTGGCGACACGTTTAACGCCGCGCTGGCAGTGTCACTCGCCGAGAATGTGCAGATGGAAGACGCGCTGCGATTCGCGAACGCGGCGGCGGCAATTTCGGTCACCCGCGCGGGCGCTCAAACTTCGGCGCCGCTCAGAGCGGACGTCGAGTCTCTGCTGGCGCAGACCCGCGGGCCGCATCAGTCTTGAATCGGCGAACGCGCGATTTAGCCGCGAGAGCGCGCAACCTCAATAGATCTTACGGCAGCATAGCTCCTCAGACCCTAATTTCCTTAAGGTTCTGGAGCCGGTATAGTTAACCTGTTTTGATTCATCGCTTTAGCTCAATACTGCGAGATTGCGGCGGGAGCCATAACGTCGTATCGATGCCAGTACCTATGCGCGACAAGTGAAGCCGGCCGAATAGTCCGCGCTCCTTCAATATCAATGACATAACTAGCAGCCGAGCGCGACCGGATCTGCTGAGGTCAACTGTGACACTCACCAATCTCCTGCACGATTGTATGAAAGAACACGGGTGTGCGGAGTATCGGTAAGCTCCTCCTCGACTGGGAGTTGACAGGATCCTCGTATCACCTGTATAGTACTCGTGGGTAGAACCACTAGTACTTTTACCGCATATATGCACTTTAGATATGAACATACGCTTTCGCCGGTTCCGCGCTGTGGCGGCGCTCAAAACCGAGCCCAACACGTTGCGCCGATTCCGTAGGTAGTGAAGAAGGAGCCGCCGTTGACGAGACTGTACGCGTTGGGCATAACCGTCACGGCGAGCTTCGGCCTCGTGAGAGACAACTATATTCAGACCACCGTCGTCGGTGGGAAGACAGAGTTCTTGCGCCAATGACAAATTCTACACTCACCACTCACAAATCACAGATCCGCTCCCGGCGGAATCGGGGCAATGGCGCCCACTTGCTGTGTGTGGTCCTGGTCATGGGCCTGTTCGGCGCAGCCGCCGCGAATGGTTCGACCGGGCCATCGATCTTCATGCAGCCCCAGAGCCAGACGGTCACCATTTGGCATGAGGCGACATTCAGTGTGCTCGCTGGAGGGACAGGTCCGCTGAGTTATCAGTGGAGCAGGAATGGGATTGTCATTCCGGGGGCCACGTCCAGTTCTTACACCACTCCACCGGTGGCGCCGTTAGAGAGTGGCGCGACGTTTACCGTTGTAGTGAGCAACGGAGCCGGGAGTGTGACCAGCCAACAGGCGGAGCTGACCGTCGTTGCCCTGCGCGCCGCTCCGGCGATCACGACACAACCGATTGATCAAACAGTTGTGGCGGGACAATCCGCCAGATTCACAGTGGTGGCTATCGGCACCGCGCCTCTCCTGTATCAGTGGAGGAAAAACGGCATCGAGATTCGATCGGCTTCGGAAAGTTTCTACACGATGCCGCCCGCGAGCGCAGCCGACAATGGAGCGCAGTTCACCGTTAGTGTCTCCAATCGCTACGGACGTGTGACCAGTAGCGCGGCCACATTAACGGTGAATGCCGCCGCAGTAGCGCCCACCATCACCACGCAGCCACAGAGCGTGACGGTGACGGCGGGGCAGACGGCGACGTTTAACGTGGTGGCGAGCGGCACTGCGCCGCTGAGTTATCAGTGGAAGAAGAACAGCACCGCGATTAGCGGCGCGACCGCGAGCAGTTACACCACGCCTGCGACGGCAACCACGGATAGCGGCTCGACGTTCACGGTAACGGTGAGCAACACGGCCGGCAGCATGACCAGCAACTCCGCTACGCTGACGGTGAATGCCGCCGCGGTAGCGCCCACCATCACGACGCAGCCACAGAGCGTGACGGTGACGGCAGGCCAGACGGCGACGTTCAGCGTGGTGGCGAGCGGCACTGCGCCGCTGAGTTATCAGTGGAAGAAGAACAGCACC
>CAZFOP010000114.1:0-9648 GCA_964520085.1 uncultured Solibacteraceae bacterium
TTGCCCACCGCTCCCTCCCTCACCACCACGGCCCGGTGATGGCGATGCCAGTTCCGTGCGGCCCTGGCAATCGGCTCGACTCGCCTCCGGCAACGGCTCTCCCGGCGGGTACTCGAAATTAATGCGTTCGCGCTCGAGCGCCAACGGACGTTTTTGGACTAGCGTATGGATCGAGCCGATATACTCGCCGAGCATGCCGATGAAGAAAAGTTGGATCGAGCCGAAAAAGAACATACCAATTACCAGCGGACCGCTGCCAAGGGTGAAGCTGTGCCAGTACAGAAGCTTGTACACCAGGTAGTAGAGTCCAGCCAGCAGGCTCGCCGCCGAGCAGGAGAGGCCGGCGAAGGTGGCCAGCCGGAGCGGCACCTTCGACAAGCTCGTCAGTCCCAGCATAATCTGGTCGTATTGCGTATATAGGTTGTTCTTGGTGTGACCCCGCTTGCGGCGCGCCTGGTTGTAAGTAATCTCCTTGTGAGGCAGTCCGATCTCGGCGATCATTCCGCGGAAATATGGGTATGGATCGTCGAATCCTTTCACGATTTCCACCACTTTGTGGTCGTAGAGACCGAAGCCGATGAAGTTGTCATACGTCTCAATCTCGGCCATGTGGCGGATCATCTGGTAATATTTCTTGCGCAGCCAGAAGATCAGCGGATTCTCGTCGCTGGTCTTCTTGACGGCGATCACGATGGGAGTTCCGCGCTCCCATTCAAGGATCATCTCTTCCAGCAGCTCCGGGGGGTCCTGAAGGTCGGACAGAAGTATGATCGCGGCGTCGCCGGACGCCTGGTGCAGAGCGTGGATCGGAGAGCGGATGTGCCCGAAGTTGCGGGTGTTCTCGATAACCTTCACGTTATGATCGGCGGCGGCGAGGCGGCGCAGCACCTCGACTGTACAGTCTGGCGACGCGTTATCGATGAAGATATGCTCATAGCGGTAGCGGCCCAGGCGCAGCATGACGGCCCGCACGCGTTCGTACAACTCCTCGACATTCCCTTCTTCGTTGTAACAGGGACTAACCACGCTGATGGTCTTCATCGCCTTCCTCCGCGGGTCAACGGTTCGCCGCTTGGGGTTCGTCCTTTACCCGCATCTCGATGGGAGAGCTTCGCCGCGGTGGGTCGGCGGGAGTGGGCGACAGTCCTCGGCTGTAAATCAGTTCGCGCAGCGAGGGAATTCTCGAATACGGGCTGTCGATCGAGTCGATCATGATGGCTTCGTCCTGCGCGACGGGCTTGAGAAGCACTTCGCCGCGCATCAGCTCGCGGCAGGAAATCTGGCCGCGTTGCAGCGGGATGGCGAGGTACACGTCGTCATCGGCAAGAATATGGCCTTCGGGCAGATCGTGTTTCGCGTACACGCCGCGGACCAGCGAATTAAGGTAGTCGATTTCCTTCTGCAACGGAATGCGCTTTTGCGTTCCCGGCGCGCCGCACATCTCCTTGGCTTTGCGGAACGTCTTGAACCAGGTGTCGATCTGGTCGGGCAAGGAACAGTAGGGCGAGACGGTAATCCCATCCGCGTCGATATCGATGTGGCGCTCGAAAGTGCGGGCGCCTTTGGCATACGCGATCAGCATCGAATTCGCCCAGTCACGGCACTCGTGCGAGGAGAAACCGATGGTATGCGAAGGATAGCGCGCGCGCAGGAAGTCGATCTGATTCAGTTCCAACTCCCGATCCTCGGATGGATATAGCGAAACGCAGTGGTTGATGGCCAGGGGGATATTGCGATTCTGAAAAAAGGTCACCAGATCGTCGAGATCCTTGAGCGAGCTGCCGCCAGTGGAGACGATAACTGGCTTCTTGGTGCTCGCGATCTTCTCGAGCAGCATCCAGTCGTTGAGATCGGAGCTGGCGACTTTCAGAATTTGAATCCCCAGCGCGCAGCAACGGTTGACGGACGCTTCGTCGAAGGGCGTCGCCATGGGAATGCAGGAGGCCTTTCGGATGGCCTGCACCAGGGCGGCGAAGTCTTCCTCCGCCATCCGCGTTTCGACCGTCTTCTTGACGTAGCGGATATCGGTCCGCGCCCGAAAATCGCGGTGAATAAAAGTGTCGACATCGCGAAACTGCATTTTGATGGCGGCGCGCACGTTGTTGAACCGCACCACTTGGGCGAACGTGCCGACGATCTTGAGGCCGCGTTCGAGGCGTCCCCAATGGTTGTTCGCCATTTCCAGCACGAAGAGATCTTCGAAAATGTCACGATCAATCATGTTCGTTCACCTCTAAACTCGACCGGCAATCACCGGCGCCGCCGCAAAAAGACGTTCGATGCAGTCCCAGCCGCTGATGCGGCGGCAGTTGTCCGGAAGGCTGGACGGCAAGGCCGGCCCGTAACCGTGCGGCACCAGCGCGCAGGTCACGCCCGCTGCGACGGCGGCGTGGCAATCCTCGAGCGTGTCGCCGGCCAACAAGCACTCGGTGCACGAGAGACCGTGACGGCGGAGCAGATCCACCAGCGCTTCCGCTTTGGAATCGTACGCGGGCGTGCGCGAATCGGGGCATACGATATCATCGAAAAAAGTGTCGATCCGCAGTTCGCGCAAGATCCGCCGCGTGGCTCGCAACGGCTTATTGGTCACCACCCACAGACCGATGCCGCCGCTCCGCAACCGCCCGAGCATTTCCGGCGCACCTCGATAACACGCGCTTTTGCGCCAGCCTGCGGCGTCATAACTCATCCGAAAAACCCGCTCCAGCAGGTCCAGGGATGCCGCGTCCGCCAGACCCGCGACCGTCGCCAGAATGGAGCGGATGGGCGGACCGATGAGCGGCTTCAGATCCACGCTCAATGGCGGCAGACCGCATTCGGCCAGCGCCTGTTCCACCGACCAGGCGATGCCGGGCGACGAATCGACCAGCGTTCCATCCAAGTCGAAAATGGCGTCGTGGGGACTTGGCATGGGCTAAACCTCCTGCCCGATGGCGAGTTCGGCTTCCACTTCCGCAGGATCGAGGAACGGGTACATATCATCGAGACTGGGCGAGACGATGGTGCCGTCCGGCAACTGGCGCGATTTCAAGCGGGGTTCGAACTCCTGCGCCGGGTCAAGATGCACGTGGCAAAGAAACGGCCCCGGTGTGTTCAACACTTCGCCGATGCGCGAGAAATCGCCGGCGGTGGCGATCGAAGTTGCCGGCAGCCCGTACGCTTGCGCAACCTTAACCACATCAGGGAAGGAGACGCCGCTGACCGGGCTTTCCCCCATCAGGTGTCCGAAGAAATTCTTCTGCGTTTGGCGGATGGAAAGGTAGCCGCCGTTGTCGAGGACGAAGATCTTCACCGGCAACCGATGGTGCGCGACGGTTTGCAGTTCCTGAATGTTGAATTGCAGGCTTCCGTCTCCCGCCAGGCAGACCACGCGCCGTCCGCGGAGAGCCACGGCGGCGCCCACGGCGGCGGGAAGGTCGTGACCCATGGAAGCCGCGCCGGAATTGGAAATCAGCCGCTGGCCGGCCTTCAACCGCCCCGCCTGATACGGCACGATGCAGGCAGCGGCGTTGCCGCAAACCACAACCTCGTCATCGGCCAGTTGTGCGAATAACTCCTCGATGAAGTAATAGGGATTCACCGGCGCGCCACCGTGCCGGAACTTGTCGAGAACCACCGGGTATCGCCGCACGCGCTCACGCGATTGCGCCAGCCAGCCTGCGTGACGGCTCGCCTGCCACGAAGCTTCGGGCAATTGCCGCAGCATTTCCCGTAGGAATACTTTGAGATCGCAGTGGATGGGCATATCGGGACGCACGGTGGGCTTTTCCAGTTCGGCCGCGTCCACGTCCACTTGCATCTTGAACGCCCGCGGCGCGAAGGACGGCCAGTTGTAACCTACTTGCCGTACGTTCAGGCGCGAGCCGAGCACCAGCAGCGCATCGGAACTCTGCACGGTGAAGTTGCCCGCGCGGTCGCCGATGGTCCCGGGACGGCCGCAGAATAGCGGGTCATCGGTGGCGATCAGATCGTGCGTCCAGGCGGTGGTCACGGGAATGCCCAACCGCCCGACCACGTCGCGGAACTCCGCGAGCGCGCCCGCCGCACGAACGCCGGTACCCGCCATCACCACCGGCCGTAATGCACCGGCCAAGCGCTCGATCACCGCCCCGCATTGCTCGCTCACGCGCGCCCGGTCCCACTGAGGAGCATCCGCAGCCGGATCGTAGCCGCGCAGGCTTTCCACGTCAATCGGCGCGGATTGCACATCCACCGGGATATCGATCCAACATGGGCCGGGCCTTCCCGAAGAGGCCAGGAACCAGGCTTTTTCCAAGTGATACCGAATACTGGCTGGGTCGTCGATCAGGACGGTGTACTTGGTGATGGGTTGCGCCATCCGCACGATGTCGGCTTCCTGATCGCCGAGTTGCCGGAGGTTCGCCGCTCCTGCCAACGACATGCAGGTTTCTCGCTTTACCTGCCCGGACAGGATTAGCATCGGAACCGAATCCGTCCACGCGCCAAAAACACCATTCAGCGCATTGATCCCGCCCGGGCCGCTGGTCACGTTCACCACTCCGGTGCGGCCGGTGACACGGGCGTAGCACTCGGCCGCGATCGCGGCGGCTTGTTCATGGTGCGTGCAAACGTAGTGAATGCGCGGCTCGCGGCCGATCGAATCGTTCAGGTGCATGGCGGCGCCGCCGGGGACCAGGAAGACATCGCGCACGCCCCAGCCGGCCAGTCTACCGACGACGTAGTCCGAGAGCTTGAGCGCGCCGTTCATGATGCTTGAGCCACGCCGATCAAATCGGCCGCTCCTGGATCTGTCACCGCCGGCCGCTGCGCCTGGTTCCATTGCCACATCCTGCGCAGACCATCCTCGAGCGGCACGCGCACCTGCAAACCCAGATCGTTTCGCGCGCGGTCGATTGCCGGTACATAGCGCGAGGGTGAAACTCCAGGCGTGGTGGGTTCGCCAATCTCGATCCGAATGCCGCCGTCGGCGGCCTCGATCACATGCCGCGCGAGTTCGACAATGCTCACCGCGTGCGGCGAACCGACGTTGTAGGCAACGCCGGAGGTTCCGCGCAACAGGATGGTCCACAGCCAGATCGCCATATCCGCCGCATACAGGTATGAGCGTACGGCAGTTCCATCGCCCGTGATGCGCACCGGGCCACCGGCCAGCGCGTCGCGAATGAAGTTACCGGCGGCGTAGTTCTCCCCGAGCGGCAGGTACGGGCCGGTGAAGGCAAACATGCGAGCGATGGTGCAATCGAATTCAAGCACCCGCGCATAGCTTGCGCACAGAAACTCGCTGGCGCGCTTGCTCTGCCCATATCCCGAATTGGCGTCGGTGGGCAACGGGGCGCACGTGTAATCTTCCGGGATGCGCGCGAGGTCGGCCGGTTGCCTGCCATACACCGCACCGGAACTGGTGAAGAGAAAGCGGCGGGTGCGCCGAGCCCGCGCCAGTTCCAGCACACGTTCGGTAGCGGCCAGATCCCGGGCCAAGGTGGCCGAGGGTCGATCCGCGCCGGGAAAGGAATAGCGCCCGGTAGCCGCATGAATCACCAGCGGGAAAGAGCCTTCCGGGTACGCGAACGACACGGCATCGCCCGAAAGAAGCGTCACGCACGGATCTTCCGCCAGGTGCGGCAGGCGTTGGCGGTAAGCGCTGCCATTGCGCGTTAGCAGCACGCCCGAAATCCCCAGCCCCAATCTCCGGTTCGCCCAGAGCAGGCTTTCCATCAGCCATGTCCCGACAAAACCCGTGCCGCCGGTGATAAAGAAGCGCTCGCCTCGCACTTCCGCCCATAGATGCTCCGTGTGCGCCAACACATGATCTAGGTCGTTGTGGAGAACGTTTTCCATGCACCTTAGCTCGCGACGGCTTCGACGCACTTCGGCAGCGCGCGCAGAGTGTCCAGCATGTAGTCCAGGACTTGTCCTTGAATTCCCGGATAAACTCCGATCCAAAACACCTGGTTCATGATGAAATCCGTTTGACTGAGGGAGCCAGCCACGCGGTATTGCGACTCGCGGTAGGCCGGCTGGCGGACCAGGTTGCCGCCAAACAGGAGACGCGTCGCGATTTTGCGGGCTTCCAGATAGCTCGTTACCTGATTGCGCGAGAACGGGGCACCGGCGCGAACGGCGATCGGAAAACCGAACCAGCTCGGCTCAGCTCCGGCGGTGGCTTCCGGCAGAATGAAAAATTCTTCCAGATCCGCCAGCCCTTCACGCAACGCTCGGAAGTTGCGCCGGCGGGCCTCGACGAATCCATCCAGCTTCTCCAGTTGCGCCAGCCCGACCGCCGCCTGCATGTCGGTGAGCTTCAGGTTGTAGCCAATGTGCGAATAGGTGAATTTGTGGTCATATCCGCTCGGAAGGCCGCCGAGCTGCCAGCCGAACCGCTTGCCGCAGGTGTTGTCGCAGCCAGGCTCGCACCAACAGTCGCGGCCCCAATCGCGGAAGGATGCGGCGATCGTGTGCAGGGCCGGCGTGTTTGTCAGCACTGCGCCGCCCTCGCCCATCGTGATATGGTGGGCCGGATAGAAGCTCGCCGTCGCCAGGTCGCCGAAAGTGCCCGTCTTGCGTCCGAAGTATGTGCTGCCGGCGGCATCGCAGCAATCTTCCACCAGCCACAAATCGTGTTTCCTGGCGAAACTGGCTACCGCGCCCACATCGAACGGATTACCCAACGTGTGGGCGAAGATCATGGCGCGAGTGCGCGGCGAGAGCGCGGCTTCGAGTTGCGATGTGTCCACGTTGTAAGTGGGAAGCGTGACATCCACGAAGACTGGAACCAGGCCGTTCTGCAAAATAGGGTTCACGGTAGTTGGAAAGCCGGCTGCCACCGTGATGACCTCGTCGCCGGGCCGCAAGCGCCGATCCCCCAGCCGCGGCGAAGTCAGCGCCGAGAGGGCTACGAGGTTGGCCGACGAACCCGAATTGACCAGCAGGCAGTGGCGCATCCCCACCCACTGGGCAAACTCGCGTTCGAAGCGCTCCGCGAAGCGGCCGGTGGTCAGCCAGAAATCGAGTGAGGCGTCGACCAGGTTGCGGATTTCGCGATCGTCGAAAACGCGGCCGGCATAGGGGATGGAGGATTCGCCGGGAACGAAGTTCCGTTCGGGGAAAGCGGCCTGGTGGTATTCGGCCACCAGCGAAAGGATCTGCGAGCGAAGACGATCGGCTTTGGGATTCATCTCAAGCGGCCTCCACCGGTTCGGCGGCGGGAGTCCGCCTCATCCCGGCATCCAGTAGCCCCCGCTCTTTGAGGGCGAGCAGAGTTTTCAGCCGCACGAAACGGTCCCGGTTGAAATCGGCTCGACGGGCGCCGGCGCGATCGAGTGTCGAGACGAGCTCGGCAATCGTGCTTTTCAGCGTGGCAACCGGCTGGTTTTGTGGAGCGAGCCGCCGGAAGAGATCGAAGGAGACCCGGTAGGAGCGCTTGTCGGGTTGGGCATCCGGGTTGGCGTGGATGGTCGTGCCTGGGAGCGCGTCGGCTACACCCGCGGCAAGGTCCTTCACCTGGTAGTTCCAGTCGTTCGAGCCGGCATTCACGGCCAGGAATTCGCCTCCGTTCGCGGCCGGCCGTGCAAGCGCCCACTCCACGGCGCGAGCCATATCGGTCACGTTGATGAGCGGGCGCCACGGCGTGCCGTCGCTGAGGATGCGAATCTCTCCTGTTGCGACGGCGTTGGCGACGAAGTCGTTCAGTACCAGGTCCAGGCGCAACCGCGGACTGCTGCCGCAGGCGGTGGCAAAGCGCAGGCAAGTGATGGAAAACTCGCGGTTGGCCAGCCGGGCAAGCGCGCATTCGGCGGAGTGCTTCGAGCGGGCGTATGCCGTCAGGGGATTCACGGCGGACGATTCCGTGCGCGCGCCATCCTCGGCGAATCCATAGACGGAGCAGGAGGAAGCGAAGACGAACGACGTGGCTCCGGCCCGCCGCGCATTCGCCGCCAGTGCCACGGTCGCTTCGTAATTCACCTGCCGGGTGGCGTCTTCGAATTGGTTGCCGATGGGGTCGTTGGAAATGCCGGCCAGATGCACGACGCTCGTGATGCCATCCAGCCGCCGCGCGGGGAAATCGCGGACGTCATCGAGAATCTGTTCATCGGGGAGCTGGTCGGGGAACGAAGCCGGGTCAAGCAGGGCATCCGCAAAATAGCCCGCGTCCAGGCCGATCAGCCTCGCTTCGGGGTATGCGGCGCGCAGGCGGGCGATCACGCACGGGCCGACGTAGCCCAGATTGCCGGTGACGAGAATGTTCATTCCGCAAGTTCCCCGTTCGTCCAGACTTTCCATGGCGCGGAGCCCGAGTCCCAAAGCTCGTTGAGGTACTGGTATTCGCGGAAGGTGTCCATGCCATAGAAAAAGCCGCTGTGGCGATAGGCCATGAGCTGGCCTTCCGCGGCCAAACGTTCCAGCGGTTCCCGCTCAAAGACGTAATCGCCGTCGCCGAGGTAGTTGAAAACGGCGCGGTTGAGAACAAAGAATCCCGCGCTGATCGCGCCATCCCCCTTGGGCTTCTCGGTAAACCGCTCGACGAGGCCGGAGCCGTCGATTTTGACTACTCCAAAACGGGAAATCGGCGCGACCGTAGTGACCGTGGCGATCTTGCCGTGGCTGTGATGGAACTCCACTAAGGCGCGAATGTCGACATCGCTCAGGCCGTCGCCGTAAGTGAGGAGGAATATGTCGTCATCGATGTACTTTTCAATTCGGTGGATGCGCCCGCCGGTCATGGTGTTCAATCCGGTGTCCGCGAGCGTGACCTGGAAGCCCTGCTCGGTGTGATGGCCGTGGTAGCGAATGTCGGAGGACTGGCCGAGGCAGATCGAAAAATCGTTGTTCATCGCCTCGTAGTTCAGGAAATAGTCCTTGATCATGTTGCCGCGGTAACCGAGGCACAGCACGAATTCCCGATAACCGTAATTGGCGTAGGTCTTCATGACGTGCCAGAGAATCGGCCGGCCGCCAATCTCCACCATGGGCTTTGGCCTGAATTCCGTCTCTTCGCGAAGGCGGGTGCCCAGACCACCACAAAGCACCACCACTTTCATTAAAGGCTTTCCTCGCAATGATTATCCGGCACCCTTGCGCGCAAGGCTATACTCCTGGAGGGTGATGCACCCAGGTTATCGAAAGTATACGGGTCGGTGAAAGAGGCTGGGCATTCGAGGTTTCAGGGGGGCACGGAAATGCGGCCATCTTTGAGTTAAGAAATGAAATGGAGCTGGCGGAGGGGCTTGAACCCCCGACCCTCTGATTACAAATCAGATGCTCTACCAACTGAGCTACGCCAGCTTGATCCGAAAGCGCAACGCTGCTTCCTCAGGTTAAAACGCCTCTCACACCACCGTCAACGCTCCCGCACCAACCGTGCCACTGCCGAAGCTGTCCAACTGCCGGTATTTCGGCAATTCCTAGCAAGCCAGGGCAGCGGGCGGCGGCTAACCGCCTGAAAATGGTGCGAACCGGGCGTCTGGCAGGCGACGTGCACTCCAATACGGCGGGCCATGCTACGGATTACGATTCACGACAGATCCCGCGAGCTGCGGATGAAGCTGGAAGGAAAGCTCTCCGGGCCGTGGGTGGAGGAGTTGCGCCAATGCTGGCGGACGGCATCGTCGACCACCGCCGGCCGGATCACGTCGCTCGATTTGAGCGAAGTGGATTTCGTCGATGCCG
>CAZFOP010000115.1:0-9615 GCA_964520085.1 uncultured Solibacteraceae bacterium
CTCGTAGCGGAGCTCGCCACTCCAATGCGTGTTGAGGCGCTGCCCGACGAACGCGCCGAGCACTACGCCCGGGGAGAACCCCGCGGTAGCCGAACCGGCGGTGGGAGTGCTCACCGAAACGGTGTTGAGGAAACTCGCGCCGCCTATGCCGCCCACCTCCCATTGTTGAGCGTAGGCGCAGAAGCCGCAGGCGAGGAGCACAATGGTCTGTCCGATCGTTTTCATATCGTTCTCCGGGAGACGACTAGTTGCTTACCACCCGCACGTTGAGCGTGGTGGTGCCGCCGCCACCCTGGCTGATCACCAGCGGCTCGCTCGATCCCGGCGTGATGGTGCCGGGAACCAGGACGTTGATCTGATTGACGCCTACCTCGCCAGGCGCCAGGCCGGCGAATTCAACGGTAAGCTTGGTCCCACCCAGAGTCACCGTGGGAGGAGCGGAAACCGAAGCCGGGGAACTGCCGGCCGCGATGCCGGGCGCGCCCGTGCCGGGCGTCACCGCGGGAGACGTGAGGCCCATACCAGTCAGCCAGATCACCAGGGTGTCTCCCGGACGAACCGGGTTGGTGTTGTCGAGGATTTGGCCGTTTGCGTAACGGAAAACTGTAGCCAGACCCGTGGTCGTGCCGGCAACGCCGGACATGAACACGCTCGGCGCAGTCGAATCCACCACGAACGCCAAGCTGTTGCTGACGCCGCCCGGCGTGTGGACGCTGACGTTCTCGTTACCCAGTACGTTGTTCGGCAACTGCGCGTTGATCTGCGTGCCCGAAACGAACAACAGTGGCACCGGTGTGCCCGCTACGCTCAGGCAGGACTGGCCCAGCGATGTTGACAGAGGTAATTGCGACGCCACCACGCTGACCGGGCTCATATTGGTGCCCCAAACGCTGACCAGACCGCCGGGCGCAACCTTCCCCGTGTCGTCCGCGGCGTTCGTGATACTCTTCAGCACCGGCGGCTGGTAGGCGGCGGCGTAATTCTGGCCCAAAACCGTAAAGCCCGAAGTGGTCAGTTCGATGATCTCGCCGGACGGAAGCGGAGCGACGGTGCGCGTGAAGTTCAGCTGCTGGCTCTTTTCGTTGGCTCCCGATCCGTTGTTCGAAACCGTGCCGTCGGGGCTTGGATAACCTCCAGCACTGGGCATTAGCGTGGATTCTACTGTCGGAATGGGGCTCTCGGCGGCGGAGGAAAGCGCCGCGAAATACTGGATCGAGCCCGGGCCCGCTGTGCCGAACGTGGGCGACGTCGTAAAGTAACCGCTGGCTGCACCATTCTGATCGACGAAGGCGAAGCCCGAGGCGCTGCCCCCGGCGGTGTTGAGCGTTCCGGCAGGCACCAGCGCCGCGTTCAAAATGTAGTCGCCCACCACGTAATTGCCATAGCTCGATGCGGCATAGGCGCCGGACAGAGACTTAACGTCCTGGCGGGTGATCGTAAATGCGCCGGCTGCGGCCGAGTACAGAGACACGTGGCCATCCGGCCCGGCCATCAGGATATCGGCCCCGTTGGGCGAGGCAGTCAGCACCGAGTAGGCGGAAACCCACGAGCTGTCATTCGACCAGGCACCCAGGGTGGGCATCGAGGTACCGAACCCGGTAATCATGTCGAGCACGGACACGTCGCCATCAACCGTTGCACCGTCCAACGATAGCGCCAGGATGGTGCTGTTGGTCGCCGCCACGGACCGGCCAAAATCGCTTCCGGGCAGCGTGATCGGCGGATACGCCGTCAGCGAATCCAGGTCAAAAACGCTGATCAGTTGGGAGTCGCTGTTGGCGACCAATAGGTATTTATTCGGCGCGTTGGTGTATGGGGCGGGAGCCAGGGACATCCCGGTCGGCGTAGTCATGGTACGCAGGGTTGTGATCAGATTCTTCGTTGTGCCGTCGTAGACCAGCACCTTATTGCGGTCCTGCCGCGTGATGTAAAAACGATTGTGAGCCGGGTCGGCCAGAATATCGCTCAATATGCCGGAAACGTTCACCACCGAGCCACGTTGATCCACATCCGGGTTGCTCACCAACACGCGCACCGGAATTGGTTGATTCACCGCCGAGCTGGAATTGATGATTAGCGAACCGACAGTCGTGCCCATCGCATTGACAAATGCGGCGGGCTCCGCGGTCACCGTAATGGTGGCTGGCGTGACGCCCGATGCCGGCGAGAATGCAATGCCGGGGGTCTTGCTGGTGATCTCGAAATCGGTCGAATTCCCGCCCGGATCGGACAGCGTGAAGGTCTGGTTCACCTGGGACTGATTGCAGAAGCTGGTCTGGATGAGCACGTCTTCCTGTCCCGGATAGACGCGGTTGTACGCGTTGAGCGACCCCACCGGAAATATCGTCACGCCGCTCTCGGAAATCGAGTACATCATCGTGCCCGCCTGGTTCAACACCGACCGCCCTACCAGGTTCTCCGGGATATTCAGCCGGTCCTCGTAGGTGAGGTTGTCCGCATCCATAATGAGAAGCGCCGGCTGCGTGGTTTGCGCGAGATCGGGGATTTCCGCGTAGATCAGGTTGTGCACGGTATCCCAGGCATGGCTGGCAACCGTCGGCGATGCAATGGCATTGGAGTACAGCGCTACCATATTGAGGTAGATGTGATCGGCATTCGTGTTATTGTTATTCGCACCAAACTGGGCATGGCCGATCATCGCGTGCGTGCCGTGCAGATCCACGCTGACTCGCGGCAGCAGCGGGATCGTCGTGATCCAACCCTCCCCGCCGAAAGTGGCGGTTAGCGCGTTGTACCAGAAGATCAACTGGGTGCCCGTACCGGCTTCGCAGACCGCCCACACGGTGAAGCCATCGGCGGAAGTGCTGACGGCTGCCTGTGTGAAGGCCGCCGGCAAGGTTGGCCCCGCCTGCGGAATCGTCTGCGCAACCTGGGCCAATGTTTCCAGCGTCATCATCTGCCCGGTTTCCGGATCCAGCGACCAGACGTTCGCGGCCGTGACGATGATCGCCAGCCCGCCCTGGTCGCCGCTCTGCGTGTTGACGAACGACACTCCCAACGGGGCCTCTGAGCCCAGGTTGTAGGTCGTCTGCGCCAGCGTGTTCAGGTTGATCACCGTTACCAGATTGCCGCCCCCGGCCGGGACGGTCGTGCTCAGGCCCGTACCGGTAGTGCCATAGTTGGCGTAATGGACCGATACGAGATAGGTCCCGTTCGGCGACATGGCAATTGCTGCCGGAAACGGAGCTACGTTGATCGAGCTGTGAATCGTCAAGTCGGCCAGCGTCAAGATATCGATGGTGCTGGATCCGAAATCGGCGATGTACAGAAAGCCTCGTTGCTCATCAAGGACGATGTCGGAAGGCGTGCCGCCAATTGGCACCACGGTCCCAAACAGTCCGTTGGTCGTCGCTAGTGCCCGCCCGGCTCCGGCCGTCAGAAGCGCCAACCCAATTGAACAGAATAGTCTTATCCCACGCATAGTAGTCTTCCCGCGACTATTCTGAATTACAGGACCAAACCGGATGGGAATCAATGATCGAAATGGCTAGTAATTATGCCATTACCAAAGTTAGTCGTGTATTTCTGCGGGTTTACGAGTATACTCACGTCGAATCGAGGCTTCTGGTGTCAGAAATATTCGAGCGCCCCGGTGCGCAATACGGCTGGATTGGAAATGTTGCGGCGAGGATCGCCCTGCTGGCGGTCGCTGCTTTCTCTTGGCTGGCGTTCCCACCGCAGGCCAGCGCCCAGAACGTGACGGTGTCGGTCTATACGTTGCCTGCCGGTGCGACGTACATGGTGGATAACCTGATATACACAGACCAGGCAAGCTTCTCTTGGCCGGTCGGAAGTCAGCATTATCTATCCGTCGGGACATACCTCGTCCAGCCAGCCCCACCAGCTCCACCACAATTCACGTTCCTGGACTGGACCGACGCCCAGGGAGTCGTGTCCAACCAGGCCGGTGCTTGGATCACGGCCAGTGCCGATACAACGTATTACGTCGCGAACTTTACCAATACCAAGACTCTGACGGCAACCGTGAGCCTGACCTGTGCGCCCGTTAGTTGCGGCACCGTGCCGGGCTCGATCCTGTTGAACGGTTCTCCGTATACGGGGAATCCAGCCTATCCTCCGGGAGTTACCCCGGAGCCCTACGGCACGCAGCTTGTCCTTACTGCGGTGGCTAATTCCGGGTATGTGTTTTCCAGTTGGACGCCCGGCTCTAATCAGGTGATTTCGGGAAATACGGACAACGTCACCATGAATGGGAACGTGACGGCGGTCGCCAATTTCCTCCTGGGCGTTCCGATCACGTTCGCCTCGGTGCCGTCGGGTTTGCAACTGCTGGTTGATGGCGGCACGACCATGACTCCGGATACGCTGGGGCTCGGTTGGGGAACTTCGCATTACTTGTCGGCGATTTCGCCGCAAAGGGACGCTTCGAACAATTGGTGGGTGTTTTCTTCGTGGAGCGACGCCGGGACCATGAATCACACTTACACGGTGCCTCAATCCGCCGCGCCAGTCACCCTGACAGCTACCTACACGCCGGCCGAGGTCAGCACGTTCCTCACGTCGCCTCCCAACCAAGGCCTAAGTCTGGTGGTGGATGGCCGCAGCAACTATACCGATTGGAACTTTGCCTGGGCGACGGGTACGACCCACACCTTTTCGGCGCCAGCTACGCAGACCGATCCGCAGGGCAATCTGTGGGGCTTCACCGGCTGGTCCAATGGTGGGCCGGAAACGCAGACTGTGATCGTAGGCACTACGGGCGGAACCTATACAGCCAACTATCAGCAGTTGGGGCAATTGACCGTGAACAGTTCTCTTTCCAGCCTGCCGGTGAGCGTGAATGGAACATCCTGCACCACGCCCTGCACCGTGCAACCGCCGCTGGGCACGTCGCTGACAATCAGCGCGCCGGCTAGCGTCCAGGTGGGAGTCGGTTCCCAGCAACGGCTGCTGGGATGGTCCACCGGAGCCGGCCCAGGCAATTTGACACTCCCCGCGCCCGCTAAAGCCACCACCGTCACCGCCAATTATCAGTTGATGAACCAACTGTTGACGGCCACCAGTCCCGCCAACGAGGGCAACTGGAGCCTGCAGCCTGCTTCGCCGGACGGATATTACAACTCCGGCACGACGGTCAACATCAGCCTGAGCCTGGCACCCGGATATCAATTCCGCGAATGGGGTGGCGACTTGACCGGCATCGAACCTTTCGGCACCGTCGTGCTGAGCCAGCCGCGCTCGGTGACAGCCCTGCTTACGGCCGTTCCCTACCTGTCGACCGGCGCTGTGACCAACGGTGCAGGGCCCACTCCTTCCAGTTCCGTTGCCCCCGGTTCGGCCATTTCGATCTTCGGTGTGAACCTGACCGCCGCCACGCAAGAAGGCACCGTCAGCCCCATGCCGCAGACCTTGGGCGGGTTGACGGTCGCGGTTGGCTCCCGCCTGCTGCCGCTGTTCTTCGTTTCGCCCGGTCAGATCAACGCCCAGTTGCCGGCCGATATGCCGGTCGGTGCTTCGAGCCTGGTGGTGACCACATCGGACCTGGCCACGGTCACGGCGAATTTCACCATCGCGCAAGATGCGCCCGGGCTGTTTGCTCTTACCTCGAATAACAAGGCCTATGCTCTTGCATTTCATGCAAACGGCACGCTCATAACCGAAGCCTCTCCAGCCAAGGCGGGCGAGACCATCACGTTGTATGGCACCGGTTTTGGCCCCACCACTCCAGCGCGGCCCGAGGGTCTGGCGGTGCCGGCTTCGCCATCATTCGTGGTCACCGACCCGGCTAGCGTTCAGGTCAGTGCGGCCAGTTTCACGGCGTCCAGCGCCTACGCCCTGCCCGGCGCAGTGAGCATCGACGTGGTTCAATTCGCCCTCGGAACCGGCGCACCTTCCGGCGGCGACTACCAGGTCACCGTGACTATCAACAGTGTGGTGAGCAACACCGTCCTGTTGCCGATCCAGTAGTCGCGTCGCGCATGCGAACCGAGGGGCCGCGCCATGTCCGGCCCGGCTGGCTTCTGCATTTCGGGTGGAGCGCCGCATGTGCGGTCTTTCGCTGTTAGTCAGTCCGTGCCGGCAGCCCGAAAGGGCGAAGGGAAGTTGCCTGCGGTGTAAGCCGTATGGAACGCGTCGAGCGTCGGCACAACCCCGGAACGGGTCGCAGGCCTTCATCACGCAACAAATGTGCCAACCGCTTCGTCAATAGCCTCGAAAAACCCATTTCGAGCCGCGGACAAACACATAGGAACACTGACGGTGCTCCGGTTTTTTATCCGCGTTTATCTGTGTCCATCCGTGGCCGCGATTCTCTCACGGCTTCTCAGGCAGCGATTGACGGCGATCGACCTGGCGATCTCCTGACAGTCCCCGAGTCTATGCGGCTGTGAAAATCTCCCGCCTCAGCTCACAACCGCCTGCAGTGGAGCCGTTTATCTCATTTCCCTTGGCCTCGGCCGGCTGTCACCCAGGAAGGGGCCAACCCAGCGAACGTGCGACGGCCTACTGCAGTCGCACTCCCTGAGGTTGGCACGAACAAAGCTACCCCTTTGAGTTTGGCTGATCGCACTCGAAGCGGAACGCCTCTCCACTGGCGTCTGATGTCTTGTTCCACTTAAGGTCTAGTTCCTCAAGGCGCTGGAAATACTCGCGGCTCGGGGGCAGGGGTCCCTCAGCCAGGGCCTTAAGAAACTCAGCAGGAGGCCTATACTTATGGGACTTTACGTAATGATATATTAAAGTCGGCGCTGCGTAAATCATCCCCTCGCGTGAAAACACCCGTATCTCTGATGAGCCAAGCAGCAGGCCTTCGCCATTTCTCTCGGCATGGCGCGAGGTTCCAAACGGACAGAATTCACAGTCGTGTAACCCTCTCGTTTGAACCACAGATACCTTACAAACATTCCACAGCACATTCAGCAGTTCCTCGTCCGGTTCCGCTGTGTTGAACTCATGGCCTAGGCCAAGCCACCCAACGTTCTTCGTCCCTGGCCGGAAATATCTCGCATGGAAGTACTCGTAAACCGATAAATCCTCGAAGAATGCCATAGTGTCCTACTGGTACTTCGCTAAACAGGCGCCGCTGTTGCAGAAGCCCCCGATCGTCGATCCCGGTCCATTAAGAAGGCCATTTACCTGGGTTGGCGACATTGAAGGGTAATTATAGACGGTCACTCCGGGCATGCTCCCAAATTTCGCAACGTCAGCATTATAGAATTGAGGCACGAACGTCCACTCATGTTCAATACCGGCGTGAACTCCACTTGACGATATTGACTTCGTCACCCGGCACGGCGGGCTCGTCACAGGTCTGGGCGTCCAGACACAGCTCGATTGCTTCAGGGATATTGCCAAGGGATTCCTCGACCGTCTTTGCTTGCGATTGGCATCGCTTAATTCCCGGGCATCAAGCGCAACGTCCGTGCCGATCCCGTTCGATTACAAGACTGACTTTGCGCGTTACGAACCACAGTTCTACCGCTTCCGGCGCGCCCTACCCAACCGGCGCGAAGCTTACCTGCGCCCGCAGGTTCGCCACGCCGGCCGTGTACCGGCTGTCGGTCACCAGGAATGCTACCGCGTCCTCCAGCCACTCGTGCCAAACCCCGTCGGGGTCGTGTGAGGCCACCGTTAGCGTGTACTCCTGCGGGCACAAATCGCAGCGGAACTGAAAGCTCACCGCCAGCGTGCCACCCTGCCGCACCGGCCCTAGCCGCAATTGCTCCAGTTCGGTGTTGGTTCCGTAAACGTTGAACCCGCTGCGCGTGCGGACCATCATTCCCACCACCGGATGCGCCACCATCGCTTGGTACCGCACCGTCACCTTGACCGTCGCCACTTCGCCGCTCCGCCAAGCCATGGTAGGCTTGCCGTCCTCGCCGGTCAGTTGCACACCAACGATTTCGGCCCGCCCGTCGCCGCGGAAGAACCGCGGGCTGATGGGTGTGCTCATCGTCCCGCCCCACGCGCGCACACGCGCCGAGATGTGGCGGCGGTAGGCGACGAGGACCTCTTCCGGATCTCCGCGCCCCGCTAGCTTGCCTTCGTGCAGCCACCACACCTCGTCCACCAGCCGCCGCAGCAGGTCCTCTTCGTGCGACACCACCAGTATCGTGGACCCCGCCTGCCGCAAGCGGTCGATCGCCGCCGCGGCGCGCTCCCGCACCAGCAGGTCCTGCCGCGCGAACGTGTGGTCGATCGCCAGCACCGGCGCCGGTGCCAGACTCAGCCCGTCGTCCGGCCCCAGAAACCGCGCTCCGCCGTGGGCTTCCACCTGGCCCTCCACGGGATGTTCCACCCCTCCGGCCAAGCGCGCCAGCACGCTCTTTCCGGCTCCGTTCTCGCCCACTATGCCGATCACCGCGCCGTCCGGCGCCGTCGCGTCGAAATCCACCAGCGGTGCGGCCGATACGTGTCGAAAGACCAAGGCCATAAACGTTAGAATAGCAAGTGGAACATGGATACACCCAACTTGCTCGATTCCATGCGCGCCGATTGGAACCTGCGTGCCACCGCCGACGCCAATTATTACGTCGCCTTTGGCCGCCGCAACCAGCCCGACGACGAGTTCTTCTCCACCGCTAACCCCACTGTGCAGCAGTTGCTGCCGGAGTTGAAACGTTTCGCCGGCCGCGAAGCCGCGCTCGAGATCGGTTGCGGGCCCGGCCGCCTGATGCGCCCGCTCAGCCGCGAGTTCCAGGAAATCCACGGCGTCGATGTCTCCGACGAGATGATCCGCCTCGCCCGCGAGCGTTTGGCCCACACGCCCAATGCTTTTCCCCAGCTCTGCTCGGGCTCGGATCTAGCCATGTTCCCGACTGCCAAGTTCGATTTCGTATACTCTTACGCCGTCTTCCAACACATCCCCAGCCTCGACATCGTCTTCGCGTACCTGCGCGATGCTTTCCGCGTCCTCAAGCCCGGCGGCTGCCTCCGGTGCCAACTGAACGGCCTGCCGCCGCACGCGCGCCATTACGACACCTGGAGCGGTGTGCGCGTCACACCAGCCGAAATCGCCGAGTTCGTCGGATCCACCGGCTTTCACCTGCTGGCGCTCGAACAGATCTGGACCCAGTACATGTGGATCACCCTCCGCAAGCCCGGCCCCGACGTCGTGCCAAACGGGCATGCCGCGCGCCTGCGGAACATCTCCAACGCGCTTACCGGGGAAGCCGTCACCCCCGCCTCCGGCGCCATGGCTGCGCTGGCATTGTGGATCGAGCGCCTGCCCGCCTCCTGCCACCTCCTCAACACCGCCGTCACCGCCGACGGCCGCCCCTGCCGCCTCACTTTCATCGGCTCGCCCGCGGCCGACGACGTCTCGCAGGTCAACGTCGTGCTCCCGGAGAATATTCGCACCGGCCTCGTCATGGTGGAAGCCGTCCATGACGGCGCCCCGCTTTGCTCCCCAGGTTGGGTGCGCATCATGCCCGCCGGACCAGCCGTTCCCCGGGTAACCGGAATCAGCGACGGCGTCAACCTCCTCTTCGGCACCCGCATCGTCAGCGGCACCGTGAAAGTGGCCATGGAAGAGGTCGCCCGTGGGTCGGACTTTCGTGCCATGGTGGACTCGATTCCCACGCCCACCGACGCTTTCTGCACCGACCCCGTCGGCCAGCGATGGGAGTTCAACTT
>CAZFOP010000116.1:0-9604 GCA_964520085.1 uncultured Solibacteraceae bacterium
GCGAACGGCGATAACCCCCTTAACTTCGTGTCTCAGCCCAGGGGTTCACTTCAACGTGCGGCACACTCACCTGGCTGATATCATCAAAAGCAAGAAGGCAGCGGGCCGACCCAGCGATGTGGCTGCGCTGCCGGTACTGGAGAAGACGCTCGCCGAAACCGCCCATCACGCGCAAAGCTCGCCTCGCCGCTCTCAAAAAGGAAAGTGACGCGGCCCTGCGCGACCAGATCCGGCGGCTGTTCGCACTGCCGATCGAACGCCGCACGCATTTCCTCCGCAAGCGCATCGGCTTCCGCATGTCCTGCCTGTAATCGACCTATACTGAGTGGACGTGAGAGCCACTCTGTGCGTCCTTCTTCTGGCCGGCTTTCCCGCCATGGCCGCCGCCATTCATCCACAGCAACTGCGCCTGGAATATCGCGAGAACCCTTTGGGAATCGATGTCGCCGCGCCGCGCTTCAGTTGGCTCGCGGCGGCCGCCGATCCAAAGGCCCGCGGCCTGCGCCAGACCGCTTACCGCATCCTGGTGTCTAGCAACGAGAGCGCGCTCCGCGCCGGCTCCGGCGATCTGTGGGATTCGGGAAAGGTGGCTTCGGCCGAGTCGGCGCAAATCGTTTATGCGGGCAAACCGCTCGCTTCCGGCGAAGAGGCCTTCTGGAAAGTGCGGGTATGGGACCAGCGCGGCAAGCCAAGTGAATGGAGTGCGCCGGCCGAGTGGAGCATGGGGCTGTTGCGGGCCGAGGCTTGGCAGGCCGCCTGGATCGGCCGCGATGAGCCGGAAAACTCACAGCCTCCCGACCGCCGCTTGCCGGCGCGTTACTTGCGCACCGAGTTTACGGTCGGCAGACGAGTCCGCCGCGCCGTGGTCTACTATTCCGGCCTGGGCACTTCCGAGCTGTATCTCAACGGCTCTAAGGTGGGTGACCACGTGCTCTCGCCCGGGCTCACCGATTACGATAAGCGCGCGCTCTACGTCACCTTCGATGTCACCCACCAACTGGCTGCGGGGAAGAACGCGATCGGGTTGATCCTCGGCAACGGCCGTTTCTACGCTCCTCGCGCCGAAAAGACACGGAGTTTCGGGTTTCCCAAGGCGATTCTGCGGCTCGCCATCGAATACCAGGATGGATCGAGCGCCGCGGTCGTCTCCGGCCCGGAGTGGAAACTCTCCACGCAGGGCCCGATTCTCGCCAACAACGAATACGATGGCGAGGAGTACGATGCCCGCAACGAATTCGCCGGCTGGGATCGCGCCGGCTTCGACGATTCCGCATGGGAAGCCGCGCACGTCGTCGCCGCGCCCGCCGGAGCGCTCGCCGCGCAGATGGCCAATCCGCTGCGCGTGATGGAAACTCTCCATCCGGTCAGCGTGAAGTCGTTGCGGCCGGGCGTCTGGATTTTCGATATGGGCCAGAACATGGTCGGCTGGTGCCGTTTGCACGTGGCCGGTCCCAAAGGCGCGCGGGTCGTGCTGCGCCACGCCGAGACCCTGTCGCCCGATGGTTCGCTCTACGTCGCCAATCTGCGCAGCGCGCGTACCACGGATGTCTACACGCTCAAAGGGGAAGGGGTCGAGGTGTATGAGCCACGCTTCACCTACCACGGTTTCCGCTACGTGGAGCTGACCGGCTGGCCCGCCAACGCCGCACCAACCGACGCCGCCCTCGAAGGTCGAGTGGTCCACGACGACATGCAACCTGTCGCCGATTTCGAAAGCTCCAGCGCGATGCTAAATCAAATTCACCACAACGTGTTCTGGGGCATCCGCGGCAACTACCGCAGCATTCCCACCGATTGCCCACAGCGCGACGAGCGTCAGGGATGGCTCGGCGACCGCTCGCAGGTGAGCCGCAGTGAATCCTACATGTTCGACATCGCCGCGTTCTACTCCAAGTGGGAGCAGGATTTGGCCGATTCGCAGCGCGCCGATGGCAGCATCCCCGACGTAGCGCCCAATTACTGGTCGTTCTATAACGACGACGTCACCTGGCCCAGCACTTTCCTCTTCGTTCCCGGCATGTTGTACGACCAGTACGGCGACCGCCGCGTGCTGGAGCGCTTCTATCCGGCGATGAAGAAATGGATCGAGCACGAACGCGCTTATTTGCAGGGTGGTCTCATGCCGAAGGATCAATATGCCGATTGGTGCGTGCCGCCGGAAGATCCCAAGCTCATCCACTCGAAAGATCCCGCCCGCGTCACCAATCCCACACTGCTGGCGACCGCGTATTATTATGACCTTCTGCGGCTGGCGGCGCGCTATGCCCGCATGTTGGATCGACCCGCCGATGCGGCTGAATACGACGCGCTCGCCGGGCAGGTGAACGCCGCGTTCCAGAAGCGCTTCCTGAAGCCCGCCACCGGCGTCTATGACAACGCCACACAGACGTCCAGCATCTTGCCGCTATTCTTCAATCTGGCGCCGGCCGAGAACCGCGCCGCCCTGCTCGCCAGCCTGGTGAACAACATCGAGCATGTGACCAACGGCCATGTCGGAACGGGCCTGGTGGGCGCGCAGTTCCTGATGCGCACACTCACCGAGAACGGCCGTTCCGATCTGGCTTACGAAATCGCCACCCAGCCCACTTATCCGGGCTGGGGCTACATGGTTTCGAAGGGCGCCACCACAGTCTGGGAATTGTGGAACGGCGACACCGCCGAGCCCTCCATGAATTCCGGCAACCACGTGATGCAGATCGGCGACCTGGCCGTGTGGATGTATGAGTATCTGGCCGGCATTCGCCCCGATCCGGCCAATCCCGGCTTCCGGCACATCCTCATCCATCCATATCCCGCCGGCGATCTGACGTTCGTTCGCGCGTCGCACCAATCGATGTACGGTAAAATCGCGACCGCGTGGAGGCGCGACGGCGGTGCGTTCACGCTGTCGGTTTCGATCCCGCCCAACACGAGCGCCACCGTGTGGATGCCGGCCAAGGACGCCGCCTCTGTCACCGAATCCGGCCGTCCCGTGGCGCGCGCCCACGGCGTCAAGTTCCTGCGCACCGAGGGCGACTCCGCGCTGTTCGAACTCGAATCCGGCGATTACGTGTTCAGAACCAAGTAGCATGGCGGCGCGGCCCCCATAGCCGCCAACGCAGGTCAGGAGTTCGTTGTCGGCCTGCCAGTGTCTCACTGGGCGGGAGACAAGCCCGACGGGCGAGGTCCCGCATTCTGAAGAGCGGGCTTGGGGCCAGCAGTCGTGATTTTCCGATAACCCACGTTTGACAGCCGCTACCAGCACCCATGCCGAGGGATAGCTTGGTTGGCTCATCGGGACGATGTTGCTGGGCGCGGAAGTTCGTCTTCCGCGCTCCTCCCAAGAACACATCGGATCGGTAGACCCCTATGCCTTGAAAATCCCCGCCCCGAAGGGGCGGAGTACTTACTAACAGAGAGCGCTTCCGCTCCATTTCACGCTGAACCGGACCAGCCGGTGTTATGGGTGTTGCGAAGAGCCGCGTGGCGATTTCGCTCCTCATCGTTGGCGCATGTCTCGCAGCGGTAGGTTGTGGACCGCAGGTGATTTGGTCTGCTGGTTCTCGCTCTCCGGATGGGAAGTGGGTGGCGAGTGGTCACACGGACTCGCAGACTGGGCCCGGGAACAATTCTCTTTCTACCGTTGTGTACTTAAAGCCAGTCGACGGCTCAGAGCCTCCTGAGAAGATTTTGGCATTCGCCGAAGGCTCCATAGTGCCACCCAGTTTGCCAGCCCTCAAGATGGAGTGGTTAACTCCAATCCACCTCGAACTGACGTACGCGGGCGGCCGATATGTCGCATATCAGGCCGCCGAGTGTTTCGGTATCAAGATTACCGCCCGGAAGTTCTTTACTATCGACTTTGGGCCTTCGGGGCGGCGCCGAAACGAGGAGATTGGGCACGCGCTGGAGAATAAGAAGTAGCGTCGGAATCGGAGCAGATCATTAATGACAACTCTGCGAGGTAGCTTCGGGCAGCAGGCGATTCAGTTCGGCGGCCAATACTCCCTTGCCTTCGTGCTCGGCCATTTGGGCGCATTTATCCCACACCGCCGCGAACCGGCGAACTTCGGGAATCGCTTCGGTGAGCTTCCGCCCTTTGAGCATCGCGACGATACTGATCGCATTCGCGTAGTGGTCTCTCAACACGTCGCGTTTGGGGATGGCCGTCTCGAACCACCAGTTGGCCTGCAAGGTACTGCATTCGGCCGACCAATACGTGGCTTCCTGACCGAGTAACTCCGCCAACCGGGATTCGGGTACGGGCTTGCCAGCGAAATCGCCAATGATCTCCTGGTGCAATGCCCATAAGCTGACATCCGCAAGCAGGCCAAGCAATGCTTGCATTTCCGCATCGCCCCCCGACGCGAGTTTGTGCAGAACAACACGCCGGGTGATCCGGTCTCCTGGCTCCGGTTCGGAGCGTGCCATCTCGGCCAATCGGCGGCTTCGCTCCACGGGATCGGCGACGGCGGCAGCTTGGTCCACTTTGGCGCGAAGCGCAAGCACGCCGGAAAGCCGCAGGCGCAAGGTCGCTTCGGACTCACGGTATTCGACAAGATGCGTGTCCCCTGGATTCATGGTCTGAGAATAGACATACAGTTTTCCTTCCTGAATCCAGACAGCCGAAACCAGCCAGCCTCCCCACAGAGCAGCAGGCTGCCAGCCGTTGGTGTCCACCGGCAAATCAGGCCGTGGATTATATTCAGGAAGCGCGCCGGGGCGCCGGAGAAACGTGACAATGCGGTCGCGTTGCCGGGCGGGCGGAGGGTCGGTGAAATAATGATCGCTGTCGAATTGGCGGAACGGGTCACTTCCGATAATCTCAGCTAGGGTCTTAGAACCACCTGCCGTTGACGTCAGTCCAGGCAAGTCCAGCGCACTGTCGGGGCGCAGATCACCCCTGATCGTCTCGACAACTTTGAAATGATTCAGACTGGCGGCAGGAGTGAGCACCACGATATCGGACGCGTTCCACGCGCAAGCCTCCAGCGCGAACGATGGCCTGATTCCAGCGAACGCACAGCAGCACAGAAGAGCCGCCAACGCGGAAAGTTCGGCAAGGACCGAGAGGGAGCGCATGGCCGGATCTTAGCACGGAGATTCGCGGGCCGTATCGGCACGGATGTGGCTAACTGGAGACCAGGCAGCCCAGCTCGAACTCACGACGGAACCCAGGAAAGCCATTCTAACAACCGACAACATGCCCCGCGTAAGGTCGAGGCCGAGCCTCCAATCTGACTTCACTGCGTTGAGGGGATTACTCCCCAGAGTGGGGTTAGCGGAAAGTGATCCGATTCGGCGTCCTAGGAGACCAACCATCCACGGTTAGCTCTCATGGACAGGTCCCCCGGCGTCCAACTTACATCCCACTAATCGAACACCACGGTCTTATTGCCGTAGCATAGGACGCGGTGTTCCAGGTGCCAGCGGACGGCGCGGGAGAGGACGATTCTCTCCAGGTCGCGGCCTTTTTCGACCAGGTCCGCCACTTCGTCTCGATGCGAAATCCGCACTACGTCCTGCTCGATGATGGGGCCATCGTCGAGCACTTCGGTGACGTAGTGGCTGGTGGCGCCGATCAGTTTCACTCCCCGCGCAAACGCCGCGTGATACGGTTTGGCGCCCATGAAGGCGGGCAGAAACGAATGGTGCACATTGATGATGCGCTCCGGGTACTGCGCCACGAATTCCGCCGGCAGGATCTGCATATAGCGGGCTAGCACTACGAGATCAATCCGGGCTTCGCGCAGCAGGCGGAGCTGCTCGGCCGTGGCCGCGGCTTTCTCCCCGGCGTTCACCGGCACGTGCTGGAACTGCGCGCCATAGAACTCGGCCAGCGGCGCCGCCGCGGTATGGTTGCTGACGATCAACGGAATTGTGCAATCCAACTCGCCGGCCTGCTGGCGGTAGAGCAGGTCCACCAGGCAATGCAGGTATTGGGAAACGAAGATCGCCACGCGCGGCCGCTCCGCCATCATCGCCAGGCGCCAGCGCATTTCCATTTCGTCCGCGATGGGAGCGAACTCGGCGCGGAACGCTTCGAGCGCGAACCCTTCCAGCATCCATTCCACGCGCATGAAGAACAGCCCCGCTTCGTGGTCCTGGTGCTGGTCGGCGTGGGTAATATTTGCGCCGTGCCGGTAAAGCGCACTGGCCACACCCGCCACCAGCCCCTTGCGGTCGGGGCAATCGATGAGCAAAACCGCCGTATCTCGCATGTCCGACCAGCTTAACGCCAATACGGCCGGTGCGGCAGGAACTGGTGACAGGTAGGACAGACGATCGGTTTATGTCGTCTGTCAATGCGTCGTGCTTTGGCGAGGGGCGACAGACCACGAAGAGCGATGGTCTGTCCTGCTCTACACTTTTTCCGGCACCACGAACGGCTTGCGGTAGTCGCGCGCGAATAATTGGTTGGCTTCGGCGTCGCCGGTTACCGAATAGCTGGCGGCGTCGAAGTGGAGCGTGCGGCCCACGCGGTAGGAAATATTGGCCAGGTGAACCAGCATGGTCGAAATGGCGCCCTCTTCGACTTCACAGTGCAGCGTTTCCCGCTTGCGCGTGCGGATCGCGTCGAGCCAGTTGGCGAAATGGTCACCGCCCTCACGGCGCGCCGGCCCGGGCGCCTGGTCCCGCCCCAGCCAACTCTTGTAGGAAACGTAGCTATCCACCGCCAGGTAGCCCTTGGAGCCATAGAAGAGGTTGCCGATTCCGTTGTGACCGCGGTCTTCAATGCCGGCTTCGGCGTTGGTCATCCAATGCCGTACTTCAAACTCCATCATCCGGCGCTTGCCATCCACGTCGAACTCGTAGGCGCAGTTTAGCGTGTTGGGCGTCTCCTGGTCGTCGTCGAACATGAATTTGGCGCCCACCGCGCTCACCTTCGACGGATAGCGCACGCCCAAACCCCAGCGCGCGATGTCGAGCTCGTGAATACCCTGGTTGCCGAGATCTCCGTTTCCCGTGTCCCAGAAATAGTGCCAGTTGTAGTGAAAGCGATTGCGGGTGAATTCCCGCTTCGGCGCGGGGCCGGTCCACAGGTCGTAGTCCACTCCCTCGGGCACCGGCAAAACGGGCGTGTGGCCAATCGTGTCGCGCCATTTGAAGCACAACCCGCGCGCCATGTAGACGTCGCCGATCAACCCGTAGTTCATCTTTTGCATGGCTTCCTGAACCGCTACCGAAGAGCGGATCTGGCTGCCGTGCTGCACGATACGGTTATACCGGCGCGCCGCGGCCACAATCTGTTTCGCCTCGAACATATTATGCGAGCACGGCTTCTCCACATACACGTCCTTGCCAGCCTGGCACGCCCAGACCGTCATCAGTGCGTGCCAGTGGTTCGGGCTCGCGATGGTGATTGCGTCGATGGATTTGTCTTCAAGCAGCTTGCGAACGTCACGGAAGTTCTGGGGCGCCTTCTGGTTGGCAGCGGCAATCTGCTTTTGGCCCTTGTCGAGGTGCGAATCGTCTGGGTCGCAGATGGCCACGATCTCCACGTTCGGTTGCCTGATGAGTTCCGCGATGTGGTCTCGGGCGCGGCCGCCAATGCCGGCCACCGCGACTCGCAAAGTATCGCTGGCGGCACCGAACATGCTGGCGCTGGCGCTCAACGCCGCGGCGCCACCGACGAGAAAGTTCCTTCGATCCATGACTGCTCCTTGTTTCCGGGTTGGCTGGCCGGCTGGTTGCCAGCCACTATCGATCACGCTATCACGTTGCGGACTTCCTGAACCGGAGGGCCTCAGGCCGCGGCTGCGCTTCCGCGCGAGACCTTCACGGAAGCCCCGGCAACCCTTGCCACTGGGTCACACCGATTTGCGTCCCGGCCGGCATGTTGTCAACAACCAAGCTGCCGTCGGCCGCCGCCGAAATGCGATACAGCGGCAAGTCGTGCTCCTGGACCGTGTATTGGCCGATTTGCATGCGCGAGGAATCCATATCGGTGGCCGCCACGATCGGATTCGGCCCCGTGACGCGAATGCGGAACGCGGCGCTCGATGGCTCGTAGTTGGCGTAGCTGAAGCAGCGCGCGACGCAGACACGGTCGACGATGTGGGAAAGCGCGTTGACGCGCAGATCGGCGTCCACGTTATTCACCACGCGCGCCATCGGTGGAAGCTGCGCCACGGCGGCGCTCGTCTGGTCTTCGAAACCGTTGAGCGCCCGCTCATCGAAATACAGAAAGAAAAAGAACACCGCCGCCAACACGCCCGTGGCCCAGCGGTGCCAGGGGCGCGGGCTAGCCGTAGCAGCTACTGCCACCACGAACACGCCGACCACCAGTGACATCCGCTCGGCAATAAAAACCAATGCGTGCTGATACCCGGGGACCGACACCCAGGTGGGCAGCAGAAAAACGCCCGCCGCCGTGAGCGCAAGCACCTGAAACAACTCACCGCCGAATAATCGCCGCGCGCCGCTGCGCCGGATCGATTCCGCCACCAGCAGCACACACACCAACAGCATCCCAGCGGCACCGATCAAATACTTGTCGTCGTAGACCCATACCTGGTCGACTCCGGTCACGCTCCTGATCTGCCCAGGGACCCAGATCGTACTCATCGCGAACGACAGTGCGATGCGCAGCGCCAAAATTGCCCCCACCGCGGCCAGAATCAACTGGCCGCGCTTGGCCGGCCGTCGTCGCGCTAGCCAGAGAAAGCCGAGCACCGCGCAGGCCCAGCCCACCGGCAGGGACTGGGCCGCAAACGCCACCAGCAGGATGGGCACCGCCGCTAGCAGGCGCCACGGCGCCAGGTTCCAACCCAGCACCAGCGCCCAAAGGCACAGCCCCAGGCTCAAATAGAAGTTGAAGAAACCCATATGGAACACCCAGCCATAGGCCAGCATGGCGATTAGCGGCAGTAGCGCCCACTCGCGCCGCGCGACCAGAGAAACCAAAGCGAAGGCGCCCCATGCGAACACCAGCACCGCCAGGCTGACCGCGATTCGCTGCGCGGCCGGACTGCCCACCGTGCGGAACAAAAAGCTCAGCAGGAGGTCGAACAGCACGTTGGTCTTCTGCGGCACAATCGACAGGCCCGGCGCGCGGCCATGGCGGATCAGTTCCGCCAGCCATGCATTGTAAATGTGGCTGCCCAGATCCCCCGCCTGAATGCGCGACTGCCAGAAGCAGGGGGCCAGCAACGCCGCGCTTGCCAGCGCATACCGCGCCCAACCGCCCGGCGCGCGCCGGTCGCCCTCGCGTGGCGCATCGGCCATCGCCGGCTGCGGCTCGGTTTGACGTTTTGTGGATTTCATAAGTTCCTCTCTTACCGGAATCCTCTCCACTGGCTAGCGCCAATCGACTCCCCAGCCGACAGGCGGTCTACCGCCAGGCTGCCGTCGGCCGCCATTGAGATGCGATACAGCGGCAGGTCGCTCTCCCGCACCACATACTTGCCGAATTCCATCCGCAACGAATCGAGCCCTGTTGCCAATACGATCGAGGTTGGTCCGGTGACTCGGATGCGAAACTGGCCGCTCGATGGTTCGTAGTTGGCGTAGCTGTAACAGCGCGCGACACAAACGCGGTCGATGATGTGAGCGAGCGCGTTGACCCGCAGATCGGCGTCGACGTTGTTCACCACGCGCGCCATCGCTGGAAGCTGCACGACCA
>CAZFOP010000117.1:0-9591 GCA_964520085.1 uncultured Solibacteraceae bacterium
AGCGCTCGCGCGATCTGATGACCGGCCTGCGGTCCGCCGGACGTGCCCTGGCGATTCGTCATTTGGCACTAGCGGCACTCGCGATTGCAGACGTGATCAAGTCAATCGGGTTCCTCTGGCAAAATGGGCGGATCGCTCAGGCGAATGAGGTCACCACCGCAACCTGGTTTCCTGTGTTTGCGCTCTTTGCGGGGGCCCCGCTGTTTCTATACGACCGGACTGCCGACAATGAAAGGGGTCCGTTGCTGCAGTTAGACCGCACGCCGGAGGTGCGAATCACTGCGCGAGCGTTCTCCGTCAGCTCAATGATCTGGCTAGCGGCTGGGGCGATCTACCTGATCTATCAGCCGATCAGGCTATGGCTGTTCGGCGCGCGCTGAGGGCACCAGGAGGTTTGGCAGCAGTTCGCCATCACGGGCGCGAACTTCCGAGGGGCGCGTGACTCACCCGGAGTCCAACAGTCGCCATCTCGATGTCGACGAATGCCGGCCCGAGCCCGACCGCCGAATACCCGCGTGTGGACCGCGTTCCTGCCACCATACGTCCCTGCGGCGAACGAGCGACGGAAATGGGCCGACCCTTCTCTGCTCCCACAAGCGAGCGGGAAAGCCGCAGCGAAGTGCCCCGCGGCCAGTCCCGAAAAAGTCGAACACAGAGGACGAACGGAGGCTCCCGTCGTCACCCCCGCAACTAGGCCGATTCGGTTACCACATAGCCCATTCGTTTTTCCGGTTTTGGTGGAGAGGGGCTGAAGCACTGTAGCGACCCGATTCTAACCGTGCCAGCGATCGCTGCCAGTTCTGCCTCCACTGCGGCCCGGAGATCATCGGGCGATCCGGCTGCTCGGGCGTTCAGTAGGATTTCGTGCACCGCGGCCGGAGAGGCATCGAGATTCCCTTCGACGGAGGGCTCACCGCCGTTGCACACAATCGAAGCCTTTACCCAGCCCGCCTCCGACTCGTCCATGACCTTCAGATGCGCTATGTGGAAGCCCTTGGCCGTCAGGACGCCGTCGAGCCCATCCAGCAGCGGACCGGCCACTGCCGCGGCTGACGCCGGAGATGCCAGTGTCACGGTAGCACTGCAATTCAGCCAGGCCAGTGCCGCCTCTGCCCGCGCATAGCGCTCATAGTCGATTTCGAGGATCCTTCCGCCCGCACGGAATCGGCCGCCCAGGACATCGTCCAGCCACGCCGCTACGCCATCCCCGGTCTGCGAACTGAGGAATCGGGCGGAGCAGCCGGGCAGCGAGGAAAAGTCCGTGAAACGGTCGGTCTTGCTGAAACACACGATGTCCGCCTCGTCGATCTGTTTATGGAACAGGAACGCTAGTTCGGGATCCATGCTAGGGTCCATCCAGCGCCTGGCGCGCTCGGCATCGACGAGGACCGTGTACGGCGCGACACGAAATTGCGCGGAATGCTCCAACTTCAGCGGTTGCAGGACCGTTGCGGAGATGTCCGTGCAACTGCCGACAGCTTCCGCAAAGATGACCTCAGGCATGTGGGCACGCAGTTCTTCGGCCGCGTGAACGAGATCGGAGAGCCGGCAGCAGAAGCAACCGCCGGTGATCTGCCCGGCCAGGATCTCGTTGGCTTCGACGAAGCTCGTATCCACAAGTTCGGAGCCTTGATCGTTGAGAAGCGCCGCCGCCTTGACGCCGCGCCCATGCAGCAGTCGCGCAGCCGCGACGATCAACGAAGTTTTCCCAGCGCCGAGGAAGCCGCCAATGGTAACGATGGTTGGGCGAAAGCCTCGCTCTGTCGTGTTCGTCTCAAAGTGGTTCATATTGCCCTCCCGGACTCTGTAAGTTAACATACTACTGGAATTGTTCCAATAGAGGAGAATATCCAGGAATGGACTTCGACCGGTGTTCCTGTTCGGGGAAATCCCTGAACCGCCTGCTGCAGCCGGCGCTGCTGGCGCTGCTATTGCAAGAGCGGACCCACGGCTACGTGCTTCTGCAGAGACTGGGCGAACTGGACTTCTTCGCGAGCGCGCCGCCCGACGCGAGCGGCGTATACAAGGCGCTGAAGGAGATGGAACTGGACGGTCTGGTGTCGTCCTCCTGGGACCTGGGCGCTTCGGGACCGGCGAGGCGGCGGTACGCCTTGTCCCGCGACGGCAAGGCTTGCCTCAAACAGTGGGCGAAAACGCTGGAGACCTATCGCGAACAGATCGACGGATTGCTCGGCCTTCTCGCTCACGGCTCGCCGGATGCGGCCGCCCGTTCATAGTGGAGAGCCCCTTTTATGCGTAAACAGGAGTTCATTGGTGAAGCGCTGGGCACGTTTCTGCTGGTCCTTTTCGGCTGCGGATCGGTCGCTGTCTCGGTTCTGTTCGGCTCGCACTCCGGACTGATGCAGGTGGCATTAGCATGGGGAATTGGCGTGGCTCTGTCGATCTACCTGACACGCCATCTTTCGTGCGCGCACCTGAATCCGGCCGTCAGCCTGTCGATGGCATTGAGCGGCCGGATGCCGTACCGCAAGCTGCCGGTCTATGTGGGCGCTCAGTTCATCGGGGCGGTATCGGCGGCGCTGACGCTGTATGCGCTCTTCGCTCCTTCGATCGGTGCATACGAAGCCGCCCACGGAATCGTTCGCGGCACGGCGGCATCGGTGCGGACGGCAATGATCTTCGGCGAATACTACCCCAATCCAGGATCAACGGCGGTAGTGTCCCTCCCTCTCGGCATGGGGGCGGAGGCGCTGGGGACGTTTCTGCTGGTGCTGATGATCTTCGCGTTGACCGAAGGGTGCAACGTTGGGAGGCCAGACGATTCGCTTGCCCCTGTGTTCATCGGGTTGTCAGTGGCTTCCATCATCTGTCTGGTGGCTCCGCTTACCCAAGCGGGACTGAACCCGGCGCGCGATCTCGGACCGAGGCTGGTCGCCTGGCAACTGGGATGGGGCGCCGCCGCCTCCCCCGACCACGCCGGCGGGTTCTTCCACGTATACGTGTTGGCCCCGCTGATGGGAGGCGCTCTCGCCTCGCAAGTCTTCGTGCGGATTCTCGAACCCGCCATGAAGGGGCCACCCGGACCGCGCGCATGTGTTCCGATGACTCCTGGTACACGCAAAGGGACCGCACCGCGGAAAGCAGACTGATTGGAACTTGGGACTTGCGTTGAACATCATTATGCCCGGGCGCTTTCACGGCTGGCGGGACGAAGTGGTGACCGCGCAGGATAAGCGCGCGGTGCTGTTTCACCCCAGCGGTCGAAACCGAACAGACAATGTGGATGTGCTGGCTGGTGCGTCGCCTCGCGGGCCTCTTCCTCCTGTGATTCTGAAGCCGGCTCTGAAATGGTGGAACAGGGCTCAGTCCAGATAGTCGGCTGCTCGGAGAGTGGCCTGTGGAAGGGCGCTCGCGAACGTCCTGGAGGCTGCGTTATTTCGGTCCGAGGTGATATCGGTAGCAGTCCAACCCTTCCGTCCTCCAGGCGAGCGGAGTACTACCCGCCCAGCACTTCGCGGACTTTGGCCGCCAGATCCTTCACCGAGTATGGCTTGGCAATATACGCAACGTCGCGATCCAACACGCCGCGCTCCGCAATCGCGTCCTGGGGATAGCCGGAGGTAAACAGCACGCTGGTTTCGGGGCGCAGTACCTTCAATCGCTCCGCCAGTTGTTTGCCGGTCATGCCGGGGAGAACCACATCCGTCAACACCAGGTCGATGGGCCCTTCATGCCCCGCCTCCAGCGCCAACGCCTCATTTCCATCGGCCGCGGTCAGAACCCGGTACCCCAACGATTCCAGTATCGACGTCGCTAGGCGGCGTACAGCCTCCTGGTCTTCCACCACCAGCACAGTCTCGTTATTGCGACCCTTCGCTTCGGCCGGGGGCTTTTCTTCGACGGCGTCGGGTTCAGTATCGATGCACGGCAGGTAGATTTTGAACGTAGTTCCTTTGCCTGCCTCGCTCTGCATCCGTATCCACCCGCCGCTCTGCTTCACAATGCCATAGACCGTGGGGAGGCCCAGGCCAGTTCCTTTCCCCGGCCCTTTGGTGGTGAAGAATGGCTCGAACAGGTGCGCGCGCGTCTGCTCGTCAATTCCTTCGCCGGTATCGCTCACCGCTAAAAGCACGCATGGCCCGGGCGTCAACTCGGGGTGCTCCGCCAGATAGCCGGTCGAACTGGCGACGTTCATCGTCTCGATGATTAGTTTGCCGCCACCCGGCATCGCATCGCGCGCGTTAGCCAGCAGGTTCATAATCACCCGATGCATCTGGCCAGGGTCCGCCAACACCTGCCCCAGCGGACGGCCGAGGGTCAGCACCAATTCGATGTCTTCACCCAGCAGGGTTCGGAACATGCTGCCGGATTCCTCGATCATGCGATTCAGGTCCAGCGCCCGCGGTTGGGCGATCTGCTTTCGACTGAAGGCTAACAACTGTTGGGTGAGTTCTGCCGCGCGCGCTCCCGCCTTGCGAATCTCATCGATCTCCGATCTTGCGGCGTCGTGCTCGCCCAGGGTCTGGAACACAATTTCGCTGTACCCATTGATCACCGTGAGCAGGTTATTGAAGTCGTGCGCAACCCCGCCGGCGAGCGTGCCCAGGCTCTCCAGTTTCTGCGACTGCAGGTATTGTTCCTGCAGAGCACGATGCTCCGTGACGTCCGCTCCAAGCGATGCAAGCGCGGTCACCTTGCCCGTGGAATCGCGCAATACCACGTTGTTCAGTTGCAACCAGCGCTGCTTTCCGTCCCTTGTCAGAATCGTCGTTTCGGAAAACCAGTGCGAAGGCTCGCCCGTCTGCAGGAGGGTCTTGGCAGATTGGCGGACTTGTTCGTGCTGAGCCGGCGGCAGCAACTCGGTGACGTTGCGTCCCATCAATTCGTCGCGCGTCCAACCGGTGATGGCCAGCGCGTAGTCGTTCACAAAGACGCAATTCCCCTCGATATCGAAAATCGCGGCGGCCAGTTGCACGTGCTCCAAAAGTCCGCGAAAACGCCGCTCCGATTCGCGCAGCGCCACATCGGCCAGCTTGCGGTCCGTAATGTCGCGCTCGATGCCCTGCACACCGATTGGTTTGCCGGCTTCATCGCAGATGGGTCCCCAGGTGGCCGAGGCCCACTTTGTGCGGCCGTCGCGGGTCAGCAAACGATACTCTTCCTCCTCAAAGGCACTCCCTTGAAACAGCTTCTCCCAGCGGTCCAACATGCGCACCTGGTCGTCCGGATGGATCCAGTTGACGAATCCGTTTTTCTCTAGCTCCGCGATCGGATATCCGGTCAGAGTTTCGACGGCCCGGTTGGCGAAAATGAGATGCCTTTGCATGTCGTAGGCCCGCACCATCTCTTTGATGTTGTTGGCGATCAGCCGAAGCCTCTGCTCCGTCTCGCGCTGCGCCTGCTCCGCATGGAGCGTGTGATTCCTTTCCCGCAGAATGCGCACGCTCTGCCAGCAGGCAACCACGAACAAGAACGCAAACAGCACGGCCGCCGCTGCGAGTCGTTGCTCGTGCCGCCTTGCGTCCAGAAGCTGTTCGATGGATTCCAGCCGGTGGGCCATGTAGCCCCACTGGCCCAGAACCGGAGCCAGCTTGCCTTCCGCGGCAATCTCTCCAATTTCCTCGCGCAATGCATCGGCCGCCCCGCTCGATGCGAGCGTGGAGCCGATTCCCATGCGCGAGCGAATCTCCGGAGCCGCGATCCATCGCAGCGCCTGCTGCGCGCAAGCCCCGCGCTTGTCCAGCAGGATCGAAACCCCTGTGAATGCGTCCATGAAGGCGGCATCGGACCGCTGCTGGCACAGGTCATCCATGATTTGCCAACGATGTGGACGCTGTAAACCTTGTGCCCGAGGCAGATGGTGCTTCAACTGCCACGCGTCGATGGCTGCGTTGGAGAACCCGATGGTCGCCGTCGCCAGGTCCTGCACCCTGACGTGCGCGCTCTCGGCGCGGACCAACAGGCAATACTCGGCCTCCAAGTAGGGTTCGCTGATGTGGAAATACTGAAGCCGTTCCGGAGTGACCGTGATGAGCGGCCACAAATCCACGCGGTTGCTACGCAGCGCGGAGTCGGGGCCGCTCTCCCAATACACCCACTGCAGGCGGATGCCGCGTCGCTGTGCCGCGGCTCTGACCAGGTCTACAGCCACGCCTGTAGGCTGCCCGTCGACGCCGCGCGACTGAAACGGAGGCGAATCGCTCCAACCTATCTTGTAGACCCGTGGTGCCACCGAGGGCCGCCCAAGCCCCAGCCATCCCAGAAGGGCAACCAGGATGACCAAACTGCCAATCGCCCATTTCATTTTGCGCATTAGGGCCTTGACCTCTATTATGGAGTGCCGCCGCGATGGACGCACGAACGCCGCTCGCCACTACGATTGAACGCGATTCACTTCCAGCCTGCCAACCCGACGGCCCGGCTGCTGACTTGAGATTATATGCGGGCGCATTCTGTGCCGGGAGACGGAGACGTCCGATCGTTTCAGTGGCGTTTGCAGCAGATCCGCAGGCAGAGTTCAGGCTCGTCACGGATTGCAGCGATTAATCATTATCGGCAGATGTCCCGCCAGCAAGATGCTGCGGCGAGCCACTGGGTGGCACCAGCGCGACCGAAATTACGCCGCTCTCAGCACTGGGGCAGAACAGGCAGGCTATATAGGCCGTCGAGCGCCGCGAGGGTCTCTTGGGGCGTCGTGAAATGGACGGCGTGAATGCCCAGCAGCCGTGCTCCGTCCACGTTCGGTTGCCGGTCGTCAAAGAACAGAGTCTCGGAAGCCGCAACGCCCAGACCAGACAGGCAATGCTGGTAGATTGCAGCGTCCGGCTTTGCAATCCCCAGATCGCAGGAGAATGTCGCAAAGTCGAATTCGGCCAACCAGCCGCTCTCGTGAACGATCCAGTTGCGCAGTTCGAGTGGCATGTTGGAGAGGATGGCGGTGCGAATGCCGCCGGCTCGCGCTCGGCGCGCCCACTCCATCATGCGATCATCCAGATTCGTCCAACTGCGAACGTCGAGCTGAATCAGGTGCTGGATGTCGCTTTCGGCGGCCGGACGTCCCAGATCGTGGGCGACCGTCCGCCAGTACGAGACGGCATCCAGTCGGCTCTCGTCATAGGGTGGACGGTAGGGCCAATAGACCTTCTCGAACTCTGCGGGAGAAACCTGGAAGACTGTTGCCATCGCTTCAACGTCCTGGCGGGGCTGCGGGGCACAGAGAACATTGCCGTAGTCGAAGATGATCGCTTTTGGTTGAACTGGAGCCACAAGAACGATGATAGTGCACGGCAACGCTTCGCCGCTATCACAGCGAAGAGCTGCACTCGTTTCGCGCCGGCCTGCGGAGCGATATGGTTCGATATCGGTAGTCATTCGGCCGGCGAATGGGCTGCGGTCTGGCGCTCGTCAGCCCCTCGCTGGCGTTGCAGGCCCGTCCACGGTTTGGGACAGCGGACGATTACGGCCGGCGCCGACATGCATTCGATAGAATGGGAGACAGCTTCGACTGGGAGGGACCCATCATGCCCAGACTTCGTTTGACGTGCTTGTGCTTCCTCCTGCTATTGCGCGTGGCGGCCGGCCAACCAAAGCTATCGGCAACCACTGTCATGAATGCAGCCGACCTTTCCGGCGGAAGGGTCGCACCTGGCGAGATAGTCGTTCTCCATCCCTCAAACGCCGGGCCCGCGGTTCTCGTTGGCACTCTTCTCGACGGCGACGGAAGATTGACCACGCTGCTCGCGGAAACCCGCGTCTGGTTCGACGAGATAGCAGCCCCGATGGTATACACGGTCAGCGGCGCGGTGATGGCCGTTGTCCCTTACGAGATCTCCGGCAGGAAGACGACCGAGGTGATAGTGGAGTACCAGGGCAATCGCTCGCCGCCCGCCAGGCTGGAAGTGGTCGATGCCGCGCCCGCTTTGTTCACCCTGGATTTCTCCGGAAAAGGGCAAGCGGCAATGTTGAATGAAACTGGGTGCTGCAATTCCAATCGGAATCCCGCGCTGCGCGGCGGTGTCGCGGTCCTCTACGCGACGGGTGAGGGGCAGACAACACCGCCGGGCGTCACTGGAAGCATCTCAGCCCATGCCCACGTCGCCGACTATCCGGTGCCCCGGCTGCCTGTACAGGTCACTGTTGGCGGTGTACCGGCCGAGATCATATATGCCGGCGAGGCACCGGATTCGGTCGCCGGCGTGCTTCAGGTGAACTTTCGCGTTCCCGCGCGAGCACCTATCGGCGATGCAGTGCCCATAGCTCTGGCTATAGGTGGCTTTCGAAGTACGGAGGGAGTGACGATGGCCATCAGATCGCCTGTGAAGCGGATTCTGATCGCCGACCCTGACGTCGCCACTCGCGATTGGCTCAGAAGGCTGCTCGCCGGCGCTTCGTACGACGTATCCACGGCGCGGAATGCCCAAGATGCCTTGCTGCAGGCCAGCCTTCACCCCATTGATTTGGCCATCGTCAGTCTCGCGATTCCGGAACGGGAGAGGCTGGATGCGATTCGTGCACTACGAGCCGCACGACCTCAGCTCGCCATCATCGCAGCGGCGACGGTTGCCGTGCCCGGTCCAGCCACACTGAGGGCAGCCGACTTGCTCGGCGCGCAGGCAGTCTTCACTAACCCGATGGCCGCGCAAGCGGTGCTCCGGCGCGTGCGTGAGATCCTGAAACCGCATCCCATGCCTTACGTTGCGGACGAAGAACGCCCGCTACTGCCGCTCGCCGGCCCGATCCCGCACTAGATCGAAATCTCGCCGGTGCTGTCGCCGATGCTTTCGGCATCCACGCCAAATCTGCGCAGGATCGTCAGCAGACTGTTGGCGTGCGGTGTTCCCGCAGGCGTGACGCAATGCAGGTTGCCCTTCACCTGGCCCGCCGCGTGGCCCGCCAGGAACACCGGCAGCCGCCGGTGGTTGTGCGTGTTTGAATCGCCCATCGGGCTGCCGTAGAGTATCAGGGAATGGTCCAGCAGGTTGCCGTCGCCATCCGGCGTATTCTTGAGTTTCGTCAGAAAATACGGGATCAAGCTCACGTGGTAGCGGTTGAGTTTCGCGAACTCTTCGATCAGCTCCGGCCTCTCCTTATGGTGCGATAGGGTGTGGAATGGAGTCTTGACCCCGCTCTCCGGAAATACCCGGTTGCTGGTGTCGCGGCTCATTTTGAACGTCGAGACGCGCGTGATGTCCGCTGCGAACGCCAACACCTGCAAATCGAACATCAGCTTGACGTGCTCTTCCCACGAGTCGGGGACGCCAAGCGGGGCAGCGGGCAATTCCCGTTCCGATACGGTAGCGTTGTGCCTCTCGATCGCCTGAATCCTTCGCTCAATCCCGCGAACCTCTTCGAGATAGGCACTGAGCCGGCTGCGGTCCGCCGGGCCCAGATCGCGTTGCAGCCGGGCCGCCTCTGGCGCGATGCCATCGAGAACACCAAGGACCTCCCGGTCTTCACCGCCAAGAGGTTCAACTTCGACAAGGCCAACCACAACCCCATGAACAAGCCCGTCGTGCTCGTCCAGATCAAGGGCGGCAAGTTCAAGATCCTGGAGTCCTACGCTCCCAAGAGCTAGACCCAAACAAGGAAACGGGCTCCCCAGGGCGTCCGGCATGAACAGGAGACCCGGTC
>CAZFOP010000118.1:0-9573 GCA_964520085.1 uncultured Solibacteraceae bacterium
ATCCGGGTTTCTGGCGCCCTTCTGTGTGGAATGATCCCTTCAAACGGTACACGCTACCCCACATCGTTGGAAATCACTACAGCGGCGGTGCGAACGCAGGTCGCAGCGATGGGCGCCGATGTCTTCGAGTTCGGGCTGTTCAAGCCGGAGCCGGATGAACCCAACGGTGAGCCACCGATGCTGCCCCGGACGTGGGACGCCTCCGGGCTCATGCGGTCAATCCCGTGGTTGCGGCTGCAGAATTCACAAGGCCGAAACATCTACGTCCGACCGCAGGGTGAGCACAGCCTCAGCCTGGTTGACGACCTGAGTCGCAACGCTATCGAACGGATGAAACGCGCTGGTTATCAGCCGGCCGCCGTTATCGAGACGTCGCCGGGAAACTACCAGGCATGGCTGAAGCACCCGGAGCGACTGCCTAAGGACCTGGGTACTGCCGCGGCGCGAGCGCTAGCGCGCGAGTTCGGTGGCGATCTCGGCGCCGCCGACTGGCGCCACTTCGGACGGCTAGCCGGATTCACGAATCGGAAGCCGAAATATCAGGGGCCGGACGGTTTGTTTCCGTTTGTGCGGGTCATCGAGGCGACCGGAGTCACGTATCCCGAGGCAGAGCGATTCCTCGCTGGCGTCAGGCGTGAGATGGAACAAGCCACGCGGATGAAGGCCGACAGGTCGCGGTCGGTATTCTCCGCACCGCGGATCAGTTCGCCGCTGAAGTCCATCGACGCGTTTCGAGACAACCCCGTCTATGGCGGCGACGGCACTAGGGTGGACCTCGCGTATGCCCTGTATGCTCTTTCGCATGGAGTGTCCGAGGCAGACCTCAGGGCTGCCCTGGCCAGCCGAGATCTCTCGCACAAAGGCAACGAGCGCAGGCAGGAGGACTACATCGAGCGAACCGTCAGGAAGGCCACCCTGTTTGTCGGAAAGCAGTACGGTCGCGGGCTTAGCCGCTAACGCGACACGCAGTAGAAGAGGAAGGCCGCAGCGAGCACGACGTACAGACAGAACCGCCGGAAGTACTTCGGACCCATCATTGCCGCGATCAGGAATATCGTTCGCATCCTTCGCTTTTCCCCCTCAACGGCGTGCGCGCCGCATTTCTTTCCACGCTTGCACCAACTCCTGGATTGTCTCAGCCCTTGGCCAACTGGCGTTCCGCTCAAGACCACTGCGAACCCATGCAGCGTGGTAGAAATCTCGCACGGCCGTCACGCTCATCTGAGAGAGCCTGCCGCGCAGTTCTGCCAGTTGCTGGTAGGACAGCGGGCGGTCTGGCGCTATATCGGGACGCCTGGCCATATTCGCCTTATCTTCGCCTATCATACCGCCGAGTAGCCGCAGGTGCAAGTTCGGATTAGGACCGACAAGGTAGTATTGCTCTCCCAACTTCAGGATCCGCGCGATCCGCCAGCTCACTGCCCCGCGGCGGGCGCCACCACGTAGACGTATTCAAGAGTGCCGACCCCGGTGTTTGTCACATTGTGTTTCGTAACTGGAGGAATGTAGACAGCGCGCGGAGCGGCGAAGCTGTGTTTAGGCTGCCCCTCGATCAGGGCATCGCCAGCCCCACGCAAAATAATCAGACATTCCTCGTTGTGTCCCGTCGTATGCCAACCAACCGACTGGCCCGGCTTCAGCCGCACGAAGCCGCTGCGCATCCCCGCGGTCTGAGGGGCTCCCGTCAGCAAGGGACAGTCGCCGCCAGGGCAGTCGAGCGCGAAGGTCAGCGGTTGACGCGCCGGCGCCTGGGAGGCCAGCGGCGTCAGCGCGCAGAGGAGGGCGGCGGCCATCCTCACGAGGTGTTTCGTTTGCAGGAACATGGATGATCTCCTTCGAAGGGTGCTTTCATCGGCGGACCGCGCACCGGTCAAAACTTCAGCGTAAACCCGCCGGCGGCGTTGATTCGGGGCATAGGATAGCCCGGAATCAACTGGTAGGAGCGATTCAACAGATTGTCGGCCATCAGAGAGAGTGTGGTTCGCTCGCCCAGCCGATAGCTGAGCCGAAGCGTGGCGTCCGTGTACTCGCCAAGATAGGTTGTGTGCGTCGTGTCCGTGAAGCGCCGGCCGGCCGAAATGGCGCTGAAGTCGGCCGTCAGGCGCCCCACGGGGATTTCGACGGAGTAGTTGAACTTGTTGGCCGGCACATAAGGTGCGAGATTCGTGGAGGTGATGTAGTTGTACCCGCCGCGCACACGAATGCGCCGCCAGGGCATCCATTCGGAACTGAACTCCACTCCGCGGTTGATTGCGTTTCCCGCATTCAACGTGGTCATGTCCGGCCAATTGCCCAGTGAGACGATCAGGTTTTGCAGGCTGGAATAGTAGACGGTGGTCCATGCATGAAAGGTCCGCGACGGCCGGGCATGGAAGGTGGCCTGATAGTTCCATATCGTCTCCGGCAAGAGGTTGGGATTGGGGGCGGGAAACAGGTACAGCTCACGGAGCGTCGGATTGCGGAACCCACGCGAAGCGTTGAACGCGATCGAATACTTATCCGACAGAGCGTAAGAGCCGCCGGCTGCCGGAGCGGAGAGGCCACCGAACTGCAAATTCGCCTGGAAGCGGTACCCAGCATTGAGGCGCAGACCGTGGATCGGTGTCCATTGCAGAAACGTGAAGCCAGCCTCTTCGTCGATGTGGTGAGTGCCGTAGCTGGGCCCGCTTGGTTCCTGATCCGCCGTGCCGCCGTAGTGCATGCCGTCGCCGCCGACTTCGAGGAGCAGCGTGGGCTTCAACGCAAAGGTCTGATCGATGCGGATTCCCGTGGCATCGTCAATCGAGCGGAAACCGTCGGAAATGAAGTTCCGGCCGTAGCTGCCGTAGACGCGCAGGTAGCCGTATGTGCCCGCGTACGCGTCGTCCAGGTTCGCCGAGAAACCTCCGCGGCCGACCGCGGCGTAATTGGCTTCCGCCGAGTCGCCGACGGGGCCCGGATCTTCGACCAGAAAGTGCCCGTACCGCCCATCCACGCTCGCTTTCCAGTGGTCGGACAAGTTGTCGCCGAACGAGACCGAACCGTCGCCTTCACGGAAGTGGGAGTAGTCGCGGTCGCCATCGGTGTGCGAGACGCCGCCGGTGACCTCGTAGAAGAAGCGGCCCAGCGTTCCGCCGTTGGACAGGCGATACTGCCCGGTAAGAAATGAGCCGAGACTCGCGGTGAGACGGGTCTCGTTCTCGCGCGGCGGCTGAATCGGATCGATCTCCACGACGCCGCCCATGGCGTTGCTGCCGTAGAGGACCGAAGCCGGTCCCTCCGTGACACTGACGCGGCTAACATCGGTCAGGCTGAAGAAGTCCGGAAGCGGATGGCCCATTTCTCCCTGAAAATCGGGGCGCCCGTCGATCACGACGAGAACGGCGGCGTTGGGACTCTCGCCAACACCGCGAATGCTGATCTCGCCGGTGCCGTTGGCGGAGATGCCGTAGCCCAGTACGCCACGCTGTGTCACGAAGGCCCCGGGAACCAGCCTCTCCACTGCGTCGAACACAGTGCGCGCGCCCGTGGCATCGATGGCCAGCGTGTCGCCCGTGACGACCGGGACCGCGGTGTTGTCGCTCACGACGACATCTACGGAGTCCCGGATCATGGCCGGACTGAGCGTGACGGTCTGGGTTTGTCCTTCGCTCCAATTGGTCAATGTGGTGCGGAGCGGCGCGAAGCCGGGTGCTGAGATCACCAGTTCCGCGGGAGGACAGCACCCGATCGCGGCCTCGCCGAGCGAATTCGCGGTGAGGCCAGTCTCCGCGCCCCCGCCGCACCGAATCCGGATCCTCGCTTGCGGGATTGCCCCACCCTGAGAGTCGATCACGCGAACCTGAATCTGATTGACTTGCGCCCCAGCGAGACTGCTGAGCACCAGGAAAGGCACCACGTGCCTCCTGAGACCGCGCCTGTCGATGTGCATACGAATATGAGAAACGTGATAACGCCACTGATCGTAGCACGTTTGTCGATTAAGTGCTACTACCGAAAACCGACAACTTGACTTGCTAACGACACTACCGAAAACCGACAGTTCGGATTAGGACAGATCGATTAGGACCGGCAAAGCTACACTGCTCTCCCGAGTCCAGGATTGCGCGAGATCCGGTCCGGGTAGCTATTACTTGATCTGAAGGGATTCGAGGTACTTTGTCAGGTTGCGAATCCGGAGCTGCACGGCCGCAGCGTCGGTTCCGTTCATCTCGCGAAAAACCGTGCCCCAGGTCGGCATGTCCTTGGACCCGTGGGCGGTAACGCGGATGTCTCCGTGGATCGCGCCATACACCCGCAGTTCGGGGAATTTGCCCGAATTCCGCTTGGCGAGGCCGGTCAGGTCCAGTGGTTGGAATTTCAAGGCCGCGCTCGCCGGGCCGTCACCTTTGCCATCGGCGCCGTGACACGCTGCGCAATAGGCACGGTACATTTCCTTGCCCGAAGAAGCGGACGTCGGCCCGGCTGGCGCCCGCTGGATCGCGGGGCGGCTTTCATTCTGCCCGCACAGCACCGTGGCCGCTAACGCGAACAGCATCAGTTTTTGCAGCATCGCCGTCTTCTCCATTCAGAACTCGATCCGCATCTGGAACGCCACCATGCGCGGCGAATTGTCGCCGCCAAGTCCGACGCCGAGCAATCCGGTGGGCGGGGATGTCGTGGCGGTTAGCGCGCCGAAGCCGGCTTGCGTTTCCGGCTTCCCCGGTATGCCGGCGATAGCCGTTGGTAAGGCGAAATTCGGGTGATTCAAGACGTTGAAAAACTGCCAGTCCACTCGCAGGGACAATCGCTCGCTCAGCCGGAATTGCTTGGTGAGATAGAGGTCGGCCCAGAAGAAATCGGGGCCGCGGAGCGAGTTACGGCCCAGATCGCCGAACTGGCAGGTCGCGGGCGAGTCGCCGCCAGCGCAGGCCCCGGTGCTTTCGTCCACCGTCGAAACAAACGCATCCGGATTGAGCCACTGAATGGCGCCGGGTTGTGTCACGCCTGGAAGCGAGTCGTGCCGGTAGAGTGGCGCGCCGGCGCGGACGCTCGCGAACTGTGGGCCGCCCCCCTGCACGATGCCGTTCCCGTTGGCCGAATACGGCGCGCTCTGCACCGTAAATGGCACACCGCTGTGATAGAAGAACGTGCCGGACAACTGCCATCCGTTGACGGCCTTCGCCAGTGCCGCTTTGTGTGCATGAATCGGCAACTCGTACACATAGTTCGCATTGAAGTTCTGCCGGATATCGTAGTCGCAGTTGCCGTACTGCCGGCCCAGCATGCCGGGCAATGGGGAGACGATCCCCAGCGATGAAAAGGACAGGAAGCCGCCATTCGAAACCGTGTCCAGACAGTGGCTCCAGGTATAGTTCACCCGCGCCTGCAAGCCGCGCCCGATGCGCTTCTCCGCCGTCAACTGAAGTCCGTTGTAGTGGCTGTTGGCGCCGGTAGCGAACTGTGTCACTGAAGCGAAGCGCGGATCGGCGGGCGCGCCGTATGGGAACGGACTGAAGCAGCCGGCGCAAACCGTCTGGTACCCGTTGACCTGGGTTGAATAAGGCTGGTTCACCGCGCGCGTTCCGACGTACTGGGCACGCAGATTGCCGGTGTTCCCGAGTTGCCGCTCGATGGCGAAGCTCCATTGCAGGAAGTAGGGCGCCCGCAGTTCGCCATCGGGGATGGCGGCGAGAGCGACCGGCGGCAGACACGTCTGCGGCTTGGCGGCCGCGGCGGCGCAAGACAACGCCCCCTGCCGGAAGCCGCTAAGGAACGCCTGATTGGCCGCGACGGTCGAATCGATGGCGCTGTCCGGCACGCCCGGCGCAATCGCCAGTCCCCCCGCCTGCCCCAGCAGGCCGCCCTGGAAGGTGTTTATGTATGGCGGATTGGCGGCGATCAGATCCACGATGCTGCCGGGCAACAGATCGCTGAACACGCCGAATCCGGAGCGCAGCACCGTCTTCGGCGCGAACTGCCACGAAATCGCGGTGCGGGGCTGCCACAGGAGAAGTGGGGTGGATGCGAACAGCCTGCTCCGGCCGGTGACGATGGCCTGGTTGAGGGGCTGATCCGGATTGTGGCTCGATGCTTCAAACGAGCCGGGCAAACTGGCGATAAGCTGGTGCGGGCTTAGCGGGTTGGTGTTGGTGGCCGTGCGCACGCCCCATGTCCAGGTCACCTTCGGGCCGAACTTCACGGTGTCCCCGGCGAACAGGTCGACATCGAGGTAATCGAATGGCTGCGACGCGGCGGCCGGAAACGCCTTGGTCGCCGTCGACGCCGCGCCGTAGATGAACTGCGCCAGCGTCGTGTAGGTGACCAGCGGCGTGTCGTAGGTGCTGAAGTCGTAATCGTTAATCCGCAGGCGGCGCGAGCTTACGCCGAACCTGAATTGATGGCGCCCCACGGTCCATGCGAGGTTATCGTTGATCTGGAACCGCGTGGCGCGGCGCCCCTGCACCCAGTTGTAATCCAGGCCACCGATTGGGGTGAACGGCGCGCCCGACCCCACTCCCTGAAGCACGATGGGGAAGGCCGCCAGGGTCTTGGCCGCGTCCGCCGGACCAAACAGGCTTTCGTACCAGGAGAATGCCGGATTGAAGTAGTTGACAAGGTTCTGGCTGAAGATGTGGGTGTATCCGGCCGCGAACGAATACAGCGGCTGCGATGAGATCGCATTGAACAGGGGATTGATCGGGTCGGTGTAGGCCGCCTGTAGCCCAGTGTCGGACTGGACGCGGTACCAGACCATGTTGTCCACGTCGATGTTGTGATCGATCCGGGCCGTGACCACCTGTTCGTGGTCGGCGCTCGACTGCGAAGTTGTCCGCCGGTTCGCGCAGCCGTTTCCATTCGGCGGGGCGCCCGCCACCGGGCTGCCATCGGCGTTCAACGGGCAACCCAGCACGGGAAGCGGAGTTCCGGCCGTGTTCGGATACAGCGAGAACATGTTCCTGTAGAACGGCACCAGCGCCGGTGCGGCGGGATAACTCGATCCCGATACCGGGTCGACGCCGCCCTTGGGCAATTGCTGCAACACGTAGCTTTGGAACGCCGCCGTAGGAAGTGTCACCGCGTTGACGATCGGCAGGGCAATCCGCATCTGCTCGAAGTCGCCGAAGAAGAACAGCTTGTCGTGGGCGACCGGCCCGCCTAGACTGCCACCGAAGTGGTTCACGTTCGAGCGCGGCTTGTGACCGCCGGGAGTTGCGTTAGTGAAGTAGTTGGCCGCGTTCAGCCGCGACCCGTTCCATAGCTCGTACAGGTTGCCGTGCAGCGTGTTCGTCCCGCTCTTGGTGACGTAATTGATCTGCGAAGCTCCGTAGCGGCCCTGGTCAACCGCATAGGAGGTTGTGTTGACCGTAACTTCCTCGATCGAGTTCAGTCCCAGGACCAGGTTTGTGGATAGCCCGCTGTTCAGGTTCGTCAGCGGATCGTTGGTCTCCAGGCCGTCCACGATGTACGCATTGGAGAGCGCCGGCAACCCATTGAACTGCACGTTGCCGTAGCCGTTCTGGCCGCCCACGAAATCATTCGACGAGCCGGCCGTGTTGATCAGCGCGCCAGGCGCGAACTGCGCCGGGTAGGTGAGATCGCCGCCAGGGTTCGGCAGGTCCTGGATGGCACGCCCGCTGAGCGTGGTCGTGGTATTCGGGTTTTCCACGTTAATCAGCGGCGCCTCGCTGCCGACAGTGACGTCCTGCTTGGCGGCGGCAACTGCCAGCGTGAAACTCACGGTGCGCGTCTCGCCCAGGCCGGCGGAGACCGATTCGTTGATTTGATCGTCGAAGCCCGCCGCTTGAACGCGCACCGAATACGGGCCGGGGCGCAACTGCGGAAAATCGAAACGCCCCGATTCGTCCGTCTGAACCTGGCGTTTGAGCCCGGTTTCCCGGTGCGTGATGGTCACCGTGGCCCTGGCCACCGCTCCACCGCTCGAATCGGAAACCTGCCCCGTGATGGCGCTGGTGGTTTCCCCTTGAGCCCACAAACGGGGGGTAACCAGCGGAGCGGCGAGCGCCATGCAGAGGATTCCCGCAAGCCTGGCTGCCAGTGTCATATGCCTCATGTTCATATTTAGTCGCGCCTAAATTTTATGCTACACCAACGGAGGATGGATCGTCAAACAATTTGTTTGATTTTCAAGGGCAGGTTCGGGCATAATTTAGTTGTGCCGAACTCCGGGTCTGAGTCCATTGATGATTACCTGAAGGCCATCTTCGAACTGACTGGCCCCGCTGGAGAAGCGGCTGCCAGCAAGGCGATTGCAGAGCGCCTGGGCGTTTCGGCGCCATCCGTAACCGGGATGCTCCGGAAATTGTCCGCTGGGAGGCGTCCCTGTATCGAATATCGGAAGCACCACGGTGCGCGCTTGACTGGCGAAGGCCGAAAACGCGCGCTTCGCATCATTCGCCGGCACAGGCTGGTGGAGCTCTTTCTCTGCCAGGTCCTCGGCTATTCCTGGGACGAAGTACACCAGGAGGCTGAACGGCTGGAGCACTTCATTTCCGAAAAGCTCGAAGAGCGGATCGCTCAAAAGCTGGGAAACCCGGAATTCGACCCACACGGAGACTCGATCCCCAGGAAAGACGGCTCGCTGCCCGAGCGCAAGACGATGGCGCTTGCGGCCGTGCCGCCGGGAAGTTCGGTTATTATCAGCAGCGTGTCCGATCGCGATTCGGAAATACTTCGCTATCTGGAACGGATTGGCACGACTCCAAACCGCACGTTGGTTGTGATCGACCATGCACCGTTCGATGGCCCGACTACAGTGCGGCTGCACGACGAGGCCGACATCCGTGCTCTGAGTCCGAAACTTGCCGCCGCCATATTTGTCCGAATGACATGATGCGGCGGATTCGTCCATCCGGAGCCGCTCGCGGATACGGGCGCGCTCCGGCAGGCGCACTTTCAGCAAAGTCGTAGGCAGCGTCGAACCTGCCGCTAGCTGGAGAGACCGAGCCGGACTCTTGTTCGGTAACGCCGTAGCGCTTATCCGCGCCACGGCGCGTGATGTAGCCCACTTCTCGGAAGTTGCACTTCAGCGGCGCGGTAGATGCATCTTGCCCTATTTGTCGGGCCGTCGGTGGTTTCGCGTGTACTCCCACAAATCCAAGATCACCGTGACTCACTGGGCGAGTCCACCACGCCGCCCGATCACCACAACCAGTGCAGCAATAACGCCGCTACGAATCCGGCGAAAAACGGCAGCAGCCAGTGCATGCCTTGGATGGCGGGCATTGCGTTGACGAACGATCACATGCTCACCCGTCGGTGGCATGGGCACGTTCGCGAGGGCCTTTACCTCCTCTAGCGGCACGAGATTGTCTCCAGGCGTGGGAGGCGGAGCCGCGGCGGTCCGAGACAAAGGCACGCCCCCGGACGGGATCTCTTTCGCGATCTCGGTGCCTGCGGAAGTGGCTGGGGCGACGTTCTTCGACCCGAAATCGGCGACTGCGGCCTGTTGAGTCTTTTGTCGCAGGTAAGCGCCGAATGCAAACAGGCCGAGGATCAAGGTTCCGACGATGAAGATGAGCGCGCCCGCGTGCTTGCTCATCCTCGTCAAGGTGATGGCGATGGAGGAAGATGGCGTTCGAACCCACAACCAAG
>CAZFOP010000119.1:0-9570 GCA_964520085.1 uncultured Solibacteraceae bacterium
ATACATCCCGGCCAACTGCTCCTGTTCGCTTCGGCCGGCATCGGCTTCGCCTGGGGTGTCACACTTGCCCGAGCCTGACACGGCCCTGCTGCACGAGTGGCTGCTTCGCACGGCGGCGGCTACACCTTCCGCCATCGCCGTGGAGGAAGAAGACCGCACCATATCGTTCGGAGAGTTGCTCACATCGTCATGCGCCCTGGCCGCCACGCTCCGCGCGCGTGGGGTACGGCCAGGAGATTGCGTGGTACTCGTGCTGCCAAAAACAACCGAGGCGGTGGTGGCGGTGTTCGGCTGCCTGCTGGCAGGTGCCGTTTACGTTCCGATCCATCCCCACTGGCCGGCGGATCGCATCGCAGACGTGGTGGAGGACTGTGGAGCACGGGTGGTTTTGGAGGTGGCGGACGGCGTCGTCCAGCTTGCCGGTGCGCGCGGGGAGTCGCCAGTGCGGTGGGATGACGCGCTCGCTTCGCCGCCCGGTACGCTGCCCTCGCCGGAAAGGCGCGACGAAGATGCGGCAGTCATTCTGTTCACCTCCGGCTCGACCGGCCGCCCCAAGGGAGTGGTGCTCTCGCATCGCGCCGTGGCGGCGTTCGTTCGGTGGTCGGCCGTCGAGTTCGGAATCGGGGCGGCCGAACGGATCGTCTGCCCCTCGCCTCTGGGGTTCGACCTTTCAACCTTCGACTTGTTCAACATGGCGCTCTGTGGTGCCACCTGCGTTTTGGTGCCGGAGAATATTGCGTGGATGCCGCGGTTTGTCGTCCGCTACGCCGCCGAAAAGCGCGTGACGGCCTGGTACTCCGTGCCGTCCATCTTGTCCCGCATGCTGCGGGACGGCGGCATGGGCCTGGGGATCTGCCCGGCGTTGCGCGTGGTCCTGTTCGCGGGCGAGGCGATTTCGGGCAGCGATCTGGCGCTGCTTACGGCTGCCGTGCCTGGGGCCATCCGTGCCAACCTGTACGGGCCGACCGAGACCAACGTCGTCACTTTTTACCGCGTTCCCGGACAATTCGACGGGGCGGCACCGCCGCCGATCGGCCGCGCGTGCCCTTTTGCCGAGGTGTTGGTGGACGAATCGACCGGGGAACTGCTGGCGGGTGGCGAATCCCTGATGAGCGGCTATTGGAACCGGCCGGAAGACACCGCCGGCGCGTTCGTCAACCGTAACGGCCGCCTGTATTACCGTACAGGCGACCGGGTGCGGGTCGATGGCGATGGAAACCTGGTGTTTGTTGGGCGTCTGGACCGGCAGGTGAAGCGCCACGGGTACCGCATCGAGCTGGGTGAACTCGAGACGGCACTCTCGAGAAACCCGGCTATACTGGAGGTCGGCGTAGTTGCCACCCAGGAACAAGATAAAGGGATTGTGATCACCGCTTTTATCGGCACTGGTCCTGCGGGAGGGAGTCTTTCGCTCCTGGAAGTCAAGGCTCACTGCGCGGCTGCGCTGCCTCCGTACATGGTGCCAGACCGTGTCCGTTTCGTGGAATCCGTCCCGCGCGGGACGCGGGGCAAAATCGACTATTCCGCTTTGGAGAAATTCGCCCGGGAGTGAGGCTATGGATGTCAAGCAGGAGATACGGGGATACGTTGTCGAGCACTTCTTGCCAGGAGGGCAAGGGCTGGACGAAACAACCCCGTTGATTTCCGGCGGTGTCATCGATTCCATCGGCATGCTTGGTTTGGTGAGCTTCCTGGAGTCTCGCTTCGGCATTGAGTTCATGCCTCGGGAAGTCGATGCACACGCGCTGGACAACCTGAGGATGATCGAAGCGGTAATCGAACGCAAACTCGCGGCCAAACAGGGTTGAGGCTCACTAGTGAAGAATCGACCTCATTTGTTGGCGTTGCTGCTGACTGCGGCTCCCTTCCTGGTCGCTGGCTGTCGCCGCATGCACAAGGAACCGTTCGAGAAGGCACCGTTAGTGCCGGGCCAAATCGAGGCGGTCCGGCTATCGGAACGCCCCAACCTGGTGGTGGATCGGTTGCGATTTTGGTCCACCGAACTCAACGAGCCGCGGTTCTTCCTGGCGTTGGTTCCCAAGATCACCGCGACCTCACCGCGCGTCTTGATCCTCAACCACGGCTGGTTCGACCGGCCGGAGGACCTGCTGACTCAGCTCCATGTCGATGAGGTTTTCGATGGCATGATTGGAGCGGGCGAAGTGGCTCCGGCTATTGTGGTGATTCCGGATGTTCGGTTCAGCAATTTCTTTCGTCAACAATCGCGGCGATTCCCGTTCGCGAATTATTTGACTTTCGTGGCGGAGGAAGTGGCGTCCACAGTCTCGGGCCACTACCACGTGCCGTTCGACCGAGAGCGTTGGGGAATCGGCGGATTCTCTTTCGGCGGGTATCTCTCGCTGGATGTGGGCCGGCGATATCCCGGACGCTTCGGCGCAGTGGCCGTCATTTCGGGCTTCGCGGACGGCGATTGGAGCTTCTGGCCGGCGGTTGCTCCGCCGCCGGGTCCTGTGGACGCCAAAGGCAGGGGCAAACAGACGGTGGTGGTGCCTGGGCCGGCTCCGCGGCTGCTGCTGGCGTGCGGGACCGAGGACCGCCTGTTTGGAGCAATGCGACTGCTGCACGAAAAGTTATCGGCGCAGGGACTTCCTCACACCTGGTCCACCGGCACAGGCGGCCACACCTGGAAATATTGGTCATCGGTTCTCAAGCCGATGCTGCGATTCGGCCTCGGTTCCGGCCCCGACAAGGAGATATCGCGATGAGGGCGCTCCTGGTGCAAAGCCCGGCGACATCGCCGTGGGTGCCGCGCCGGCAGTGGGAACCGCCGAGCATCGCCTTGGCGACCATCGCAGGTCAAATCGACAACCACGATGTGCGAGTGGCCGATATGATCGTGTGGCGTAAGCGCGCCGTGGCCAACTTCCTCAAGGTGCTGGAAGAGTTCCGGCCCGACGCCGTCGGCTTCACTTCGATGACGTTCCAGTACGACAGCACGCTCCGTTTTGCCGCGCTGACCAGGCGCCTTTACCCGCACATCCGTATCGCTCTCGGCGGGTATCACGCCACACTGTTCTATGACCAGATCGCGGTGGGCCCGGACCGCGAGTATTGGGATTTCCTGGTTCGCGGCGAGGGCGACTTCACGTTCGGGGAGTTACTCGACTGTATCGAGGATAGCGGTAAGAACCTGGACAAGGTATTAGGCTTGTCTTATCGAGATGGCGATCGGTTCGTCCATAATCCATGCCGCCCTCTCGCCGATCTAACGAAGATCCGTCTGCCCGCCCGCGACAAACGGCTGGCCTCGGGCTTTCACATGTACTTCCGGAAGGCCGACGTGATCGAAACGTCGCGTGGCTGTCTGCACCTCTGCAATTTCTGCAGCATCCGCGAGATGTACGGCACCTCGTTCCGGTTGTTCCCGATCGACCGCGTTCTGGCCGACATCGAGGACGCTTACAGCCGTGGTGCCCGCCACATTTTTTGCACCGACGACAACATCACACTCGACATGGAGCGCTTCGAGGCTCTATGCGACGGAGTGATTGGCCTCAGGCTTAAGAACCTGGTGTTCACGACTCAGGCTAGTCCCATCGGTTTCGCCAAACGCCCCGATGTGGCGAAAAAGATGGAGCAGGCGGGCTTCGTCTCCATCTTCTTGGGAATCGAAAACGCCTCCGCCAAGAACCTCAAGGCGATGAAAAAGCCCAACACGCTTGACCTCATCCGAAAGGGAGTCGCGGCTCTCCAAGCGCAAGACATCGCCGTAATCGCGGGCATTATCAATGGCCTACCCGACGACGATCTAGAGAGCATCCGGGAGAACTATCAGTTTGTCAAAGACATGGGCATCACCAGCGTCATGGACCAGCTTTTGACGCCTTACCCAAAAACGCCTCTGCGCGACGAAATGCTGCGGGACGGCCGAGTGGCGAATCGCGAGGACTTCCGCTGGTATGACGGCTACTTCAGCAACGTTCGGACTAACAACCTCTCCCCCGCCGAACTGAGTTTCATTCGCTGGAAAATCCGCCGCGAAGTGATCGGCATGTGGAGACCGACCCGCGCCGATTGGAAGTACTTCAAGGGCTACACCTACTTGTGGGAATTCGGCCTGCGGCACATCGTCGGCTGGAACGAGAAAGTCCTGGAACTGATATTCGGTTTGGAGGGACGCTATAAGTTGCAGATGCGCCACTTCACCAATCTCAACGATTTCGGCCTCGATATACAGGGGCGCTTGAAGGGCGACTCTTACCATCCCATCTTCGGCACTCACGAAGACCCTTTCGCCGATACCCGCTTATCGCTTCTGAAGAAGCGTCTCACACTCTTCGGACACAGCGGCTAGTTCAGACAACTGTGGCGAGCGCGGCCGGAACGGCCGAAGCCTTGCCGCCAGCCCACTCGAGAAACAGCCGCATCCCCTGGTAGTCGCGCGGCCCGAGCAGGTGGACGATGTGCCGTGTGAGATAGTGCCGCACGAATTCCGGCGCCAAGCCGAGGCGCGCCGCCTCCGCCGCGACAATTTCGTCCATGTGCTCGAGACCAAAGCGGCAGGAATCGCGAAACGCCTGAGCTACGGAATCGTTCGCTATGCCCTTGCGCGCGGCCCACACGGCGAACACCATCGGGTGGCCGGTCATCTCCACCCAGTCCGCGCCCAGGTCGCGGACTTCGTGGGGCAAATGGGCCGGGTCGATGCGCAAAGCAGGATCGCCGATGATAAGCGCTGCATCGGCAACACCGAGCATCGCCTCGAGATCCGGCGCGTGCGGCAATACACGCGGCCGCGCGCCGTACTTGTGATCGAGGATCACGCGCGCCAACTCTACCGAGGTGCGCGAGCTCGAATCCGCCGCCAGCGTGCATACTTCACCCAGCGGCTTGGTTGCTATTAGCAGAATGCTGCGCACCGGGCCGTGGCAGGCGATTCCTGCGCCGGGGAGAATGTCCAGATCCTGACGTGTGAGCTCGAAGGAAGGCACGATCCCAATATCCGCCGCGCCAGTGGCCAGCGCGTCGGCACACGCGGAAGGCAGGCGGAATTCCAGTTCGAACATGCTGCGTTGCGGCCCGTGCATCATGCCCCAAACCAGAGGAGTGGTGTTCGAGAAGCTGACCGCGCAAACCCGCAGCTTCGAGGAATTCGGGAGTCTCAATCTTCGAGTTTACCGTAGCGGCAGCCGGGGCTGCCGGGTTGGTTCACTTCCGGGTTGCGCGGAATAGAAGGGCATGCCAGAGCGTACCCCAACTATTGGAGCGCGCTCCCCCATCTCTGTGAACGCCTCAAGAGAGCATCTGGTAACAGGGGATGTGGGCCAGCGGACCGAGCAGAGCGCGCGCCGGGTGGGCCGCTTCCAGCCGGCAGGAGGCACCGGCGGAACGCCCCTCCAGTGCCACACTGCCCGCCGAACGCGTTACCCGGTAAGCCGCCCGGGCGCCATGGTGTTGGCGCAGTGGTTCGATGTCCCAATCCGACCCGAACACCATGTGGATGCTGCCATCAGCCCCAACCAGGACCGAGAACTGGCAATCTTCGCCAGCGTCCTGCCGTGCAGCGGCAAAGATCTCTTCGGCATTCCTGAGAAACGCGTTCACAAGAACCTTATCGCCACCACTGGGCATTCCTTGAATTTCGGGTAATCCGCGAAGTGGGAGGACTAGCCGGTTTAGGACCGGCGAAAAAACTGGCCGCTCGATGCGAGGTGTTAGATTGTGTGCATGGCTCACGCCTCGCAAGAAAAGCCGGTGGCCCCGCGCAGCGGCGCTAGTGAGGATCTCGGCTGGCCAAATCCCCGCTGGTTGGCTTCGGCTGGCCTCTTCGCGCTGGTTTTGCTCGCATATGCCAACTCGCTGAGCCTAGGCCTGGCGGAGGACTCCCAGTTTCTGCTCACGCAGGACCCACGCCTGCAAAGCCTCACCTGGCACAATCTGGCGCTGGTTTTCTCTAAGAGCTATTGGTGGCCGATGGCGGCCGACTCGATCTACCGGCCGATCACCACGGCTTCGTTGCTGTTGAACCAAACGCTGGCTGGCGCGGCCGGCGGCCTGTTCTGGTATCACCTGGTCAATCTGTTGCTGCACGCGCTCAACGTCTGGCTGATGTGGAAGCTGGCCACGCACCTGCTGAACCGGCGCGCGGCGTGGTGTGCCGCGGCGCTGTGGGCGGTTCATCCAATCGCGACTGAAGCGGTGGACAACGTGGTGGGCCGCGCCGACCTGCTGGCGGCGATGGCCGTGCTGGCGGGCCTGTTGATTTACAGCCGTGCCAACGCGCAGTCGGGCCCGCTGCGCTGGCTGGCTTTGTTCTCGGTGGCGGCGGCGGGCGCGTTCTCGAAGGAAAACGCCGTGGTGCTGGTGGGATTGATGCTGCTCTCCGACTTCGCGTTCGGCGTGCCAGGCGGCATCCGCATCCGCCAACGGGTGGCGGCATATGCAGCGGCTGTGGGCGCGGCCATGGCGCTGCTGGTCGCGCGCGCCGCGGTGTTTGCGCCACTGCCGTCGCCGCCCGTGTTCTACATGGATAACGTGCTGCGCTACCTCCCACGCTGGGAGCGCCTGTTCAGCGTCCAAAAAATCGAAGGCATGGACCTGTGGCTGCTGGCGTGGCCGGTGCGCCTGGTGTCGGACCGCTCCTTTGACGCGCTCCGCCCGGCGGCATGGACGGATGCGGGCGCGTGGATTTCGCTGTTGGTGCTCCTGGCGCTGCTCGTGCTGGCCCTGGCCCTTCGCTCGCGCCACCCGTTGGTGTTCTGGCTGGTAGGGTTCCTGGGGCTCACGCTGCTGCCCACTTCGAATCTGGTTGTCAAGCTTGCCAGCGCCATGGCCGAACGCTTTCTCTACCTTCCCTCCGTGGCATTCGCCATCGCGGCGGCGGCCCTGGCGTGGCGCTACCTGACGCCGCGCATGGCGTGGGCCACTCTGGGGGCACTGCTGCTGCTGTACACCGGACGAACCTGGGCGCGTAACGCGGACTGGCAGGACAACCTCACGCTGGGCTTGGCTGACGTCCAAACAGCGCCGCGCAGCGTGCGTCTGCACGACATGCTGGCGAAGGCGTGGTTCGACCGAGACCCGCGCGCCAACCTGGACCGCGCGATCGCCGAACAGGAGACGGCCTGGAAGCTGGTGCACTCGCTGCCGCTCGAGCAATCCTCCGAACTGATTCCGGGCCGCCTTGGCATCTATTACGCCGAAAAGTCGAACCTCGCGCCGCAGGCCGAACGCCGTTTCTGGCGCGAGAAGTCCATCGCCGTGCTGCTCGACGCGCGACTGATTTCGCTCGCCGCGGAGCAGGTTTTCGATAACGCACAACTGGCGCACGACAAACCGTTGGCGCCGCGCCAGGCCTTCCTGCTGCTCTATCTTTATCTGGCCGACGACTACCTGAAGCTCGGCCGCTTTCCCGAAGCGCTGGACGCCCTCCGCTACGCGCGCACCCTCAATCCGCGATTCTCGACCGTGTACGAGATGATGGCGGTTGCCTACCACGGCCTCGGCGACGCCCAGGGAGAAGCTGTCGCGCAGGCCGGCCAGGCGCTAGCCGAAGGACGCGCTCCCGACCCGGCGCTGTATTGCGCCGCCGTGGGCGAGCTGACCCAGGCCTTGCGCGACCATCGCACACCGGATGCCACCTTCGAACTCGAAAGCCTCGCGCGCTGCGGCGCGCCGCGGTAAACGGGTGGAGCAGGATTCCACTTGCTAATAGCGGGCACATATCTCCACCACAGTCAAAGATCTCACCACGTCAGAGTGTTTTCAACAGCTCCAGCGCGTCCTCGCCGTCTTCATAGTAGCGGCGGATCTGGCGCCGGCGAACAAAGCCGAATTTCGCGTACAGCGCCTGGGCCGGCCGGTTCGACACGCGCACTGCGAGCGTGATCCGGCGGACGCGGCGTAACCGCAAGCGGCGCAGCGTGCTGAGCATCAGGGCGCAGGCAATCCCCTGGCCGCGCCAGGCCCTGCCAACCGCCACCGAAACCAGCTCGGCGCAAGGCGTATCGCGACGGTCCGCGGTCGCCGTGACCATGTAGGCGCGGATGCGAGCTCCCGCCGCGGCCACCAGAAACAGGCGCCCGCATTCGCCGAAAAGCTCTGCAAACAAGTTGCGATCATAGGCGTCGGCGCCGAAACTGGCGCGCTCAATGGCCAGCACGGCTTCCAGATCGGACATCCGGAAGGGCCGAATACGGTACTCAGGCTTCATGGTCCTAAGCGTCATTTTGCTATACTGAGCACCTTAGGGGCAGAGTGTGAAAAAAGTCAAGCGCAAACCGGGCGAGGGGTGTCTTGACAAGGATTTCGGAGTCGCGCATACTGGTACTGAGATGCAACTGAGTGGCAACAAGAACGCACCAGAATCCCTGCCGGCGAGTCTGATGGACTTACGCCGCGGCGACGCCGCGGTATTGAGCGAGATCGACCTGCCAGTCGAAGATGCGCGCCGTTTGATGGAACTCGGCTTTCTTCCCGGAGCGCGTGTGGTGGCCGGGCAAAGCGCGCCGGGCGGCGATCCGCGGGTATTTCAAGTGGATGGATCGGAAATCGCGGTCCGCCGCGAAACCGCGCGACGACTCAAGATCCACCATAAGGGACGCGTTCCGAGGAAGGCATGAGCGAATGCGGGGACTGCGCCGGCTGCGGCCCGGCGGCGGTTGCTACATATTCCAACGCCGCGGTTAAGGCCGTGGCCGTGATCGGCCCGCCCAATTCCGGCAAGACCACACTCTTCAACAGGCTCACCGGCTTACGGCAGAAGGTCGCCAACTTCCCCGGCGTGACTGTGGAGCAACACACCGGCATAGCCGAGTTGGCTGGCGGCCAATCCGTGGAACTGATCGATTTGCCCGGTGTGTACAGCCTTTCGCCCCATTCGGAAGACGAACAGGTGGCTTACGATGTGTTGACCGGCCGGCGCACGGACACGTCCAAGCCCGAAGCAATCCTCCTGGTCCTCGATTCGACCAACCTGCGCCGCCATTTGATGCTGGCTGCGCCGATCCTCGCGTTGGGCCTGCCGACGCTGATTATTCTCAACATGGCCGACGACTTACGCAACCGCGGCGGCACGCTCGACACGAAGGCGCTCTCGAGGGAACTGGGCGCGCCGGTGGCTCTCATCAGCGCGCGCCAGGACGAAGGAATTGAGCAGGTACGCGATTTTCTCGCTGGGGCCATGGCGCTGCCCACGCCCAGGTCGCTGCCGGTGCTGCACGACATCCCGAAGTGCCGCGAATGGGCTGGGGAAGTGGGCAGCCAGGCCGACTATCGTGCGCCGATCGCTCCCAAGTGGACGCGCCGCCTGGATCGCATCATGCTGCATCCGGTGGCCGGTCCGCTGGTTTTCGCTTTCGTGGTGATCCTAGTGTTTCAATCCATCTTCAGCTATGTCACGCCGCTGATGGATGGAGTGAAGTGGCTATTCGACGTTTCCGGCAACTGGGTTGCAACTACGCTGCCGCCCTCGCTCGTCCGTTCGCTGCTGGTGGACGGCGTGTGGAGGGGGGTGGGCTCGGTGATCGTGTTCCTGCCGCAGGTGCTGCTGTTGTTCCTGTTCATCGGCATTCTGGAGGATTCCGGCTACCTGGCGCGCGCGGCGCTGAT
>CAZFOP010000120.1:0-9560 GCA_964520085.1 uncultured Solibacteraceae bacterium
TCCTGCACCGAATCGAGCGGAACCTGCTGGCCGACGGTGGCCGTGAACTCATCGTTGTTGGCCACGCCATCCAGCATGACGTTGGTGCTGGACGAACGCATGCCGTCGATCGCGAAACCCACGCCGCGGTTGCTCTGGGTGTCGCCCGACACGTTCGGCACCGTGGCCACGAAATCGTACGGGTTGCGGGTCAAGGAGGGAAGCTCGGTCACCTGCTGTTCGCTAATGGTGTTGCTGAGCGTCTGAGATTCGGTGTTGACCTGCACCACGCCGGCGCTCACTTCCACGGTGGTGCTGGCCTGACCGACATCCAGCTTGGCGTCCACTGCCAACTTGGAGCCAACATCGACCGTCACACGCTTCTTCTGGGTGGCGAAGCCGTTGGCGGAGATCGTGATCTCCCACTCGCCGGGCCGAAGGTTCGGAACCACGTATACTCCGGCCGCGTTGGTCGCCGTGACGCGCACCGTGCCGGTTGCGACGCTCTTGGCCGTTACCGTAACATTGGGCACCACCGCACCGCTGGCGTCCTGAACCGTTCCGACAATCTGGCCCGTCTCTGCCTGGCCCCACAGCATCAAGGCGGCCATCATCAGGCCGAAAACGACCGCTAACGGTCTTCGAAATCTCTTGAAATCGCTCATGTTATCTCCCAATTCAGATAGTTGAGAAAGTCGAGGCGCATTTTCCACCGGTTGGTTGAGAAACACATCTCGCTCTTGCCGTACGTTCCGTCACTGCGTGGTGAGGCCTTTTCCCGCACGCCTATTACCAAATATAACCATTGGCGTAATGTCTTTGAAACCCGATTGGTCATCCGATTTTGAGACGGATCGAGCCATGGCGATTCTCCCGAAAACGGGTGCTGGACGGCCAGAATAATGATAAGTTATTGATATTTAAGATCTTATTTAGATATGTGAATGTGGACACAGAATACGCTTTTGTGGATTAATCTGCGGCGAAACCATGAAACAGCGCTGAAGTAAGGATGTCGTCTTTTCCGGCACTGTCGATGCGGCTAAGTGGGTTGGGCTGCCGCGGCTGGAAACGGGATGGTCTGGCCGGCCTTCGTCATCACAACGGGCCTTCCGGCGCGCAGGCCTCGCGGCCGCGGCGGGCGGCGAATTCGGCGCCGGCCAGCACGATCAGGGCGGCCACAAAACTTCCCAGCAGGATGGACACGGAAGTCTGAAACATGTGATATTCGCGATCCAATTTCGCCACCAGCCAGGGGCGGAAGAGGATGTTCAGGTACTTGAGGGCCTCCAAAGCCAATCCGACCCAGATGGCGACCGGTGCCACCTGCATGGGATCGACCTTGCGATTGGGCAGCAGCCAATAGACCAGGAAGAGCATCAGGATGGAAACCGGCACGGCGGCGACCTTGAAAAATAGCAAGGTGAGCCAGGAGGCCACGACGCCCTGGCCGGCCAGGGACGTGACCCACTCGCGGTTGTAGGCAGTAAAGGCCAGCGAAAGAAGTACCAGCGCACCGCAGGCGAACACCATGCCAAGACTGATGATTTGATTCTTCCAATAGCTGCGGTTGGTTGTGACGCCCCAGGCGCGGTTTAGCGCCACTTCGAGCGGCTCGAAAATGCCGTTCGAGGTGAACAGCAGGAGAAGAATGGAAGTGATGCCGATATGCGGCACCTGATACGACAACAGGTTGAGAACCACCACGCCGCCCGACCTGCCCGGAAAAACGTCGCGCACGGCAAGGTAAATCGCGTTGATACCGGTCGGCCAATGCAGCACGTCACGGAACAGGCAAAGCATCACGGTCAGGAACGGGAAGAACGTCAGGAGCACGCAGGCCGCAATGGCCAGCGCGTAGACGTGCGCCTCGGTTTGCATCAGGTAGTGTGCGGTGGGACGGCAGCGCGGCCACCAGCGGGCCCAATTCGCGCGGCAGGCGGCAAGCAGAGAGTGGTAGGAGATCAAATACTAGGTTAGTACAGTGACGGCCGGGAGAGCTGAGGACAGCGAGCGCACCTGGCGTGGGGAGTCACGGAATCTCCGGAACACGGGCAAGCTGAAGCATGCCCCACCCAGGCTGGTAGAATGGTGCGTTGCCGGAACTGGTCGCGACCGTTGTTGTCCCCACGCTGGCTGCCGATCGAAGGCTGTTGGAATGCGTGGCGTCGCTGGCGAAACAGACGCGGGGCGATTTTGAAGTCGTCGTGGTGGATAACAGCGGGCGCGGCCTGGTGCGGCGCTTGGGCCTCGCGCCGGAGATCCGCGTGATCGAAAACAGCCGCAACGTGGGTTTCGGCGCGGCGATCAACCAGGGACTCGGGGCCTCGAGCGCGCGGTATCTGGCGACGTTGAACGACGATGCAGTGGCGCACCCGGGATGGTTGGAAGCGGCCGTGGGCGCGCTCGAACGGCGGCCGGACGCGGGGATGTGCGCGTCGCAGGTGCGGCTCTTCGGCGAGCGCCGGCTGGATTCGGCCGGCATGCTTTTGGCGCGCGACGGCAGCAGCAAGCAGCGCGGGCAAGGCAAGGCGCCGGAGGATTATCCGGTGGAGGAAGAGGTGCTGTTGCCGAGCGGATCGGCGGCGATCTACCGGCGGGCCATGCTGGACGAGATGGGAGGCTTCGACGACCGTTTCTTCCTGTATTGCGAGGATACCGATCTCGGTCTGCGCGCGCGCTGGCGCGGATGGAAGTGCCTGTATTCGCCGCTGGCCGTGGTGGAGCACCACTATTCGCACACAGCGGGAGAGGCGTCGCCATTGAAGGCCTACCTGGTGGAGCGCAACCGCCTGTTCGTGCTGGCGAAAAACTTCCCCGCGCGGATGCTGTGGCTGGCGCCGCTCGCCGCGGCGGCGCGGTATTTCTGGCACTTCATGTACCTGCTCCAGGGCCGCGGCAGCGCGGCGCGGTTTCGCGCCGGCGGGCACAACGGCGCTCGCATGCTGTGGTACGTGGCTCGGGCGCACTGGGGGCTGGTGCCAAATGGCCGATGGTTGTGGCGGGAACGTAAACGCATTCAGAGCGGCGCGCGCATTACGCCTGCCGTGTTCCGCCACTTGGCGCGCAGCTACTCGGTCGGCGTCCGGCGGGTGGCGGAACAATGAACATGCAGGCGCACGAACCCGGCTCGCTGCTGGTGATCGTTCCCGCTTACAACGAACAGGGGGCGGTGGGCGAGGTAGTCCGCGAGGTTGCGCGGCATGTGCCCGGCGTTCCGGTGCTGGTGATCGACGATTGCTCGAAGGATTCGACGGTGGCGGTGGCGCGCGCGGCGGGCGCCAGAATTCTTCCGCTGCCGCACCACCTTGGTTTGGGCGGAGCGGTGCAGGCCGGATACAAGCTGGCCTTCGCACTGGGTTTCGAATACGTGATCCGCGTGGATGGCGATGGACAACACGACGCACGCGACATTCCGCGAATACTCGATAAGCTGAAGGAATCCGGCGCGGAGATGGTGATCGGCGCGCGCATGGACGTGGAGCCGGACGAATGGCACACGGGGCGGCTGCGGGCGCTGGGCACACGTTTCTTTCGCATGGTGCTGCGCCCGATCCTGGGCAAGTCGGTGCACGATCCGACCTCCGGCTTCGTGGGCGTCAACCGCCGCGCGCTGTCGCTGTTCAGCTCGAGTTTTCCACTCGAGTATCCCGAGATCGAGGCCCTGGTGGTGTTGCAGCGCCGGCGATTCCGTTTTGAAGAAGTGCCGTGCCGCATGCGTCCGCGCAAGGCCGGCCGTTCCTCCATCACCGCGCTCAAGAGCCTTTCCTATATCGCCCACGTGCTGCTGGGCGTTTTTGTCAACATATTGAGATATGACGGCCGGTGGCGCCGGCGCCGGCAGAGCCGGAGTGCGCGTTCCGGTACCGGCGACGGAGGCTAGATGGATCGTTTATTGCTCGTCAGCGCGGGCGTGAGCCTGCTCCTGCTGGTGATGGTGCTGATATCGGTGCGGCGGTCTCACATCCGGGTGGAGTATTCGGTGACGTGGCTGTTGGCGGCGGCCGTGATGCTGGCGCTCTCGCTCGCGCGGCCGGTGGTCGAATACATTCGCGGCCTGCTCGGGCTGCCGGACACGCCGCTGGCGGTCTTCCTGCTCGGCAGCGCGTTGTTCCTGATCGTCTTCTTCCGCTTCACGCTGATCATTTCGCGTCTGCGAGACGACAATATCGCGCTGGCGCAGCGGATGGCCATCCTCGAATATCGTCTCCACGCGCTCACTCACCATGAAAGCTAAGGCCGAGAGAAAGAGACGGGCCGCGCAAGCGCCGGAGACCGCCCCCGCCCGGCGCCGCGACTGGTGGCCGTACCTGGTGGCGGGCGCGGCGCTGCTGGCGGCGGTCTGGGCTTACGCTCCTTCGCTGCATGGGCAGTTCCTGTTCGACGACACGATTCTCGGTTTCTCGCTGTCCGGTGCATCGGCGCCGCTGATGGCATGGCTCCGCGGCGTGCGTCCGGCGCTAATGGCCACTTACTGGATGAACGTACGGCTTTCCGGCGACGATCCGTTCAGTTACCATGCGGTGAACCTCCTGATCCACCTGGCTGCCGCGGCGCTCGTGTTATTGATCGTGCGCCGGCTACTCGAGTTGTCGCAGGCGCCGGCGGCGCGCCGCACGCTGCTAGCGGGCTTCGCCGGCGGCCTGTTTCTGCTCCACCCCATCCAAACCGAGGCCGTGGCTTACGTCGCTGGCCGCTCCGAGGCGCTCAGCGTGACATTCCTGCTGGGCGCCTATGCGGTGTTCCTGTACCGGCGCCGGGCGGCCGTCGGATGGGGAACCGTGCTGCTGGTGCTCGCGCTGTTTGGCCTGGCGTTGCTGTCCAAGGAGCACACCATCGTGCTGCCGGCGCTGCTGCTGCTCACCGACTTCTGGTGGAACCCGGGCCTGTCCTGGCGCGGCGTGCGAGCCAACTGGCGCTTGTACGCCCCGCTGGCGCTGGGAGCCGCCGTTGGTGTCGAGCATTTCTGGTGGCAGATCCTCTACTCACCGAGCGCGGGCTTCGGTCTCCGCGGCGTGAGCTGGTATCAGTATCTGTTTACCGAGGCGCGGGCGTTATTCGTCTACCCGGCCGAGTTTCTCCTGCCAGTGCGGCTGAATGCCGATTGGGACTTCCCGTTTTCCCGCACCGTATTCGACCACGGCGCCATCGCCGGTCTCATCGCGCTGCTGGCGCTGGCCGCCACCGCCTGGTACTACCGTCGGCGATTTCCGCTGGCGAGCTTCGGTTTCTTCGTCTACATCGTCCTGATGTCACCGACCTCGTCGATTATGCCGATTGCCGACCCGGTGGCCGAGCGGCGCATTTACCTCGGGATGCTGGGACTCTTGCTGATCGTGGTGGATGTGGTGTGGCGCATCCGCACGGATGCGCGCAAGCTGGCCGCGGCGCTTGCCGCCATACTGCTGGCGGCCACGCTGATCACGCACGCGCGGGCGGCGGTGTGGGCGGACCCGGTTGCCTTATGGCAGGACACGGCGGAGAAATCGCCGCACAAGCGGCGTGTGCTGTTTCAACTGGCGAAAGCATACTACGATGCGGGCCGCTGCCAGGATGCGGTGGAGGAATACCAGAAGGTCGCGCAAGGCTGGCCGCCCAATTACGAGATGCTGGTCGACTGGGGGCTCGCCTACGATTGCGCGAATCAGCCGGATCTGGCGCTGGGAGAACTTCGCCAGGCCGCCGGCATGGAGGCGACCGCGCACGTGTACACGCAGATCGCCAGAGTGTACGGGGAGCGCCGCCGATGGGCCGAAGCGCTGGATGCATTGGCGATCGCGGAGAAACTCGATCCGAGCTTCGCAACCACGTACGCCTATAGAGGCAAGATCCTTTTTAATCTGAACCGCGCGGAGGAAGCGGTCGCGGACTACCAGCATGCGCTGGCACTGCAACCGGACCTGGAGGGTGTGGTGCGCCAGGACCTCGCCGAAGCGCAAGCGAAGGTGGCCAAACACTGACATGCAGCCCTTAAACATTGGCGTCAACGCACTCTATCTGCTTCCCGGCCGTGTGGGAGGTACTGAGATCTATTTGCGCGGCCTGATGGCCGGGCTGGCCGAGATCGACCCGGTGAATCGCTACGTGATCTTCACCAACTGCGAAACCGGCCCCGGCCTCGCGCCGGTTCGGCCCAACTTCCGCGTGGCCCAGCAAGCCGTGCACGCGGCGTCGCGCCCGCGGCGGATGCTGTGGGAGCAAACCGTGCTGGCGCTCGAAGCGACGCGCCGCCGCCTGGACGTGATGTTGAATCCAGGATTCACCGCGCCCCTGTTCGCTCCCTGCCCGCAAGTCACCATGTTCCACGACCTGCAGCACAAGCAGCATCCCGAGAACTTCCGCTGGTTCGATTTGCCCTTCTGGCGATTCTTCCTCTACTGGTCGGCGCACGTGTCCCGCGTGCTGCTGGCGCCCTCGCAATCCACCGCCGCCGATCTGAAGCAGTACTACCGGCTGCCGGACAACAGGATCCGCGTAGCGGTACACGGCGTGGATTCGGCTTTCTTCGAGGTCGCCCAGAGGCGCCAGCCGGAGCGCTTCCTGTTGGCCGTTTCCACCTTGCATCCGCACAAGAACCTGGATGCGTTGCTGCGCGCGTTTGCCGTATTTCGCCAACGCCACCCCGACTTTCGCCTGGTAGTGAGCGGCCTGCACGGATTCTCCGCCGGCGACTTGCACACGCTGCGCGATGCGCTCGGGCTGCACGATGCGGTGGATTTTCCCGGCTGGGTCCCGCGCGAGGAATTGTACGACCTGTTCGCGCGCGCCTGGGCGTTCGTGTATCCGTCACTCTTCGAAGGCTTCGGCCTGCCGGTTCTGGAAGCGCTGGCCGCGGGCGTGCCGACGGCGTGCTCGTCGATCGACCCTCTCCATTCGGTCGCCGGCGAAGCAGCCCTGCGATTCGATCCGCGAAGCCAGGAAGCGATGTTGGAAGCCATGTGTCGCATCACTGAGGACGACGACCTGCGCCGCTCGCTCGCCGGCGCCGGCCCCGCTCGCGCCGCTCACTTTTCCTGGAAGTTCACCGCCCAGACCACGCTCGAAGCCCTGGAAGACGCGGCGAAGGGGTAGGGCGAGTGTGGACGCTTGGATCGTCAGCCAGCTAACGCCGCGTGGCCAACGGAGGATGGAAGAGCTCCAGGATGGTGTGTAGTGTGCCGCAACCGAGGCCGCGCGGCGCGGCGCGCGCATTACCCCGAAAGCCCTGCGGGCGGAGCTCGCCAGGTTTTCCCAACGACGATTGCGCCCTGCAAGAGCGCATACTGGAAGAGTATTTAATGACGGCGATGCCGTAATTCCCCGTTCGAGGTTCTCCATGCGAAGTCTTCTTACTGCATCCATACTGGTTACTCTCTCGCTCGTTCCGGCCACCGCGAAGGTGGTGGTCTTCTGGCAGCCGGGCTTTCCGGCCGTTGCCAGCCAGCCGGTGTCCCGCGATACGCTCACCCAGGCGTTCGAAGGCATGGCGCCGCTGTTCTTCGGTCTCGATCGGATCGAAGATCCGGCGGCGCTGGCGGGCGCGGATCTTCTGGTGCTTCCCTACGGGTCGGCCGTGCCGGCCGATGCCTGGCGCGCGATTCTAACTTACCTGCGGAACGGCGGGAACCTGCTGGTGCTGGGAGGACAGCCGCTGCGTGTGCCCGTCACACGGGTCGATGACAAGTTCGTCGAAGGACGTCCCCAGGAGAGCTACGCGCGCGACCTGAACCTGCAATACACTTACGAAGTACCCACTCCACAGGGGGCGCGATTCGCCTGGCGCGCCGGCTATTCGTTCCTGCCCACGCTCGTTGTCCGCGCGCGGCGCTTCTTCACCGTCGAGGGCGGGGTGCGCGGCCTTGGATACATGGTCGATTCGGATGGCGTGGAAACGGCCGCGCCGGTGATCGTGGCGGACCACGCGGGCGGGCGGCCCGGCTGTGGAGGAGACGGGCGGGACGGTGACGGTTTCGTGGCGGGCGGCCGCATCGTGATGCTCGACTTTGAACCGGAGCTCGGTTACTGGGCCTCGGCCGACGGCGTCGGCCTGATTCGCGAATCCGCCGATTACGCGCGCCAGGGCGCGACTGAGTTCTCGCTCGATTTGGCGCTCTCGACGGTGAAGCCCGGCGAGACTCCGCAGGCAATCGTGCATCTACGCAACGCTCGGCGCGAGCGGCTGGGCGCGCCGCTCGCTGGCGTTGTGAAGATCGAAATGCTCGCCGGCGACAAGGTGCTGCAGACCCAGCGTGTGGCCGTGGCCGCGGGCCAGGAGACCCGCGTCGATCTCCTGCCGCAGACGCACGGTTTCTTCACCGTGCGCGCCGTGTTTGAGGAGGGCGGCAGGACACGCGAGTTTCATCAAAACGCGTTTTGGGTGGAAGACGAGTCTCTGCTCGGCTCGGGTCCGGTGCTGGGCGTTGCCGGCGACTTCCTCACCCGCGACGGCCAGCCGTTCTTCGTGATGGGCACGAACTACTTCACCACCGAAGAAGAGGGTTGGGATTTCGCCGGCCCGCGCAACGCCTGGACCTGGGAAAGAGACTTCGCCGACATGGCGCGCCACGGGGTGAATTTTGTCCGCACCGGCGTGTGGATGCCTAACCTCTCGTTCCTCGATCCCGCCAGCGGCGCGGCGCCGGAGCGGTTCCTGCGGAACCTGGAGGCCTATCTTCTTTGCGCGCGCCAGCACAACATCGTCGTCAACTTTACCTTCTACGCATTCATGCCGCGTCCGGGAATGGGACTGACCAAACCGCCGCAGCGTCGCGGCTGCGGCACCGATGCACCGGCGGAGCCAGCGGCGGCCGGTGCGGCGCCTCCCGAACCGAATCCTTATCTCGATCCCGCCGCCATTCGCGCCGAACTGAACTATGTGCTCTCGGTAGTCGAGCGCTTCAAGAACGTCCCGTGGCTCTGCTGGGACCTCATCAACGAACCGAGCTTCTCCAAACCGGGCCGGCTGTGGAAGGGCAACACGCCCAACGGCGACCCGGTGGAACTGGCGGCGTGGCGAAAGTGGCTGGCTCGGAGATACGGCAACTTAGCCGCACTGGCATCCGCCTGGACCGTCACACCCGAACAGTTACAGAGCTTCGACGCGGTCCCGCTTCCCGCGCAGGCCGATCTTGCCTTCGACCGCTACGGCAACAGCCGCGAGGTGCGTGCGCTCGATTACAACTTATTCGCGCAGGACTCGTTCACAGGGTGGGTGCGGACCATGGTCACGGGCATCCGCGGCACGGGCAGCAATCAACTGGTGAATGTCGGGCAGGACGAGGGCGGTGTCACGGACCGGGTACTCAACCAGTTCTACGCGGCGGGCGGAGTCTCATTCACCACCAACCACACTTACTGGCAAGACCACGCGCTGCTGTGGGACTCGGTGGCGGCCAAGCGGCCCGGCGTGCCGAACATCGTCGGGGAAACCGGCTACCAGCCTGTGTGGTCCATCGACGGATCGTGGCGCTACGACGAGTTGACGGGGATTCCCCTTCTGGAGCGCAAGTGGGCGCTCGGCTTTGCCGCGGCCAACAGCGGCGCAGTCCAGTGGGACTGGGCGCGCGAAGCCGATTTCGGCATGAAGCGCAGCGACGGGTCGG
>CAZFOP010000121.1:0-9510 GCA_964520085.1 uncultured Solibacteraceae bacterium
GCGAACGGCGATAACCCCCTTAACTTCGTGTCTCAGCCCAGGGGTTCACTTCATTTCTGCTTTTCCTGGCTTCGCTAGCCGTGATGGAGTACCTGCTGCGCAAGCCGCACAAGAAGCCGGATGACAACCCGAAGGGTGTCAACAGGGGTGGCGCCGCAGCCGAAGACCCGATGTCTGCTGCGACCACGATGCCCGGCCTGCTGGCTCTGGGACAGGCGCTGGAGGCGCAAGGACGCGGCGAGATTCCCAGTGTCGAGCGGGCTCCGCAGGTACACGCTCCGCCGGTGGATGGAGTATGATACATCCATGCCCGATCGGAACCTGGTGAAGGTGCGGTATCTGCCGGACGGCCGCTTCCTGGAGGGAAGGGAAGGCGGCTGGGAGAACGCAGTGCTTCGCGTGGACCTGGCGGGACCGGCAGACGGCTTCTCCCAAGGTGTGCCGGTCGAGATTGAGTGCGGTTCGATGCTTTACCTGGGCGAGGTGCAGCAGTGCTCCGAGTCCGGTGTCACCGCCAGAGTGGAACACGCGCTGGACTGCCACAAGCTGGCTTCCATTCAGAATACTTGGGGGTAGCTTTTAGAAGGCTCCGTCATGGGTGAACTGCTGTGGATGGCCGGCAAGGCTTTCTTGATCGCCATCGTCCTGACGCCGATCGTGCGTGACATCTTTCGTTCGTACAACGTGGTGGATCGGCCCGGGAAGCGCAAAATCCACGCCTATCCGATACCACGGGTAGGAGGAATTGCGATTGCGATTGCCTATGGCGTTGCCCTGCTCACTGCTCCCGCGGCGGGGGCAGGGGCTGCTCCCGCGGCGTGGAAGTTGCTTCCAGGAGCCACTCTCGTTTTCCTGACTGGGCTGCTGGACGACTTGTTCTCTCCGAAGCCGGTTTTCAAGATCGTTGGCCTCGTGGCGGCAGCGTCCCTGGTGTTTTTCAGTGGCCTTCACGTCGGCGCCCTGGCGGGGCAACCGGTAGCGATATGGCTGGATTATCCACTCACGGTTTTCTGGCTGCTCCTGACCAGCAATGCGCTGAATCTGATTGACGGACTGGACGGCCTGTGCGCGGGGATGGGCCTCGCGGCCACTCTCACGCTGTTTGGGGCGGCCTTGCTGCACCACAACCTCCCGCTGGCGCACGCGACTTTTCCACTGGTCGGCGCGTTGCTGGGATTCCTGTGTTACAACATCAATCCGGCCACGGTATTCCTTGGCGATTCGGGCGCGTTGCTGATCGGCTTCCTGCTGGGCTGCTACGGCATGATCTGGACCCAAAAGGCGTCGACGTTACTGAGCATGCTGGTTCCGCTGCTGGCGCTATCGATTCCGCTGCTGGATGTTTCGCTCGCGGTTTTGCGGCGATTCTTGCGCAACCAGTCGATTTTCACGGCGGATCGGCGGCACATCCACCACCGTTTATTGGACCGGGGTTTCTCGGCGCGGCAGGCGGTCTGGGTGCTGTACCTGTTCGCCTCGCTGGCCGCGGCGTTGGCTTTGCTGGCCAGTTCTCCGTGGGGTGGTAAATCGCAGGTGGTGGTGATTGTTTTGTTCTGCGCAGCCGCGGGGGTCGGCATACGCCAACTGCGCTATTGGGAGTTCGACACAGCCGGCCAGTTTCTGTTTGGCGGGGGCCTCAAACGCGCGCTGGACGGGCGATTGCGCCTTGATCGTCTGACGTCGGAACTGGAACGGGGCAGGGACGAAAACGGTTGGTGGACCATACTCGTCGAGGGCGCACGCGGCTTGGGCATGGTGGAAATCCGCTGGATCGGGCCGGAGGGCGTCCGCACGGAAACCTTGGCGCCGCGAACGGCGCCGGCGTGGACGCTACGGGTGCCACTGACCGACGTAGAAGCGATCGAAGTCAGCGGCGCTGTCTCGGACGCTTCTTCATTCGATCTGATGGGATTCGCGGAAAACGTGCGCTTGACATTTCAGGCCCACCGCGCCGCGGCACAACCCGAGATCACGGTGACCGCTAAGACATGAAGTTCTCCCTTCACCGTGGAAACGAATTCTCCAGCGCGCTCCTGGACCTGCTCGCCTGTGTGGCCGGTTTTGGCGCTGCCACATGGGTGGCCAGGACGTGGCTGGGGCAGGCGGCGCTCGCGGCGCCATGGGTGTTTCTATGGTTTTTTTCGGCAACCATCGCGTGGTTGGCTACTGTCTTCGAGGAGAGTTCGTCGCACGACGGGGTGCGGCGATTCGTGGATGGGTTTTTCACGGCTACCGGTTCCAATCTGCTGGTGCAATACGGACTGACGTATGTGTTTGGGTTGCCGGCCGCCTCCTGGACTATCATCGTGCTGGGCAGCGCTCTGAGCCTGGCCGCTGCCGGCCTGCTGCGAGAGGCCATTCCGTTTGGACGGCGCGGCCAGCGTGAAGGGGTCGTGCTGGTTGGCTTCGATTCCTCCACCGCGTCGCTAGAGGCCGCGCTCCGGGAGAGGACGCTTGGCGTGATCGAGGGCAGGCCGCCGTCCGCCTCCGGGGAACTGCCCTTCCTAGGGGGGCCGGATCGCCTGGATGAAGTGTGCGAGAGCCAACTCCCGCGAGCGGTGGTGATGAGCGGCGGGCCGTCCGAAATTCCGTTGGCGCAGCTGCTCCGGTTGCATTACGCCGGGATCGAAGTGGAGGGTACGCCCTTTCTGTATGAAGATGTGTTACGCCGCGTGGCATGGCAGCATCTCTCGCCGTCCGACCTGCTCTTTTCGGTGACGCCCATCACCAGCCGCGCCATGCTGGCCTTCCAGGCGGTCTACAAGAACCTGATTGGTCTGGGGCTGCTGATCGTCTCCGCTCCGGTGTTGATGCTGGCTGGGTTGCTGATTGCGATTTCGACTGGCGGGCCGGCCACCGAGCAAATCGAATGTGCGGGACTGCAGCGCATTCCTTTTCGGATGTTCCGATTTCGAACCCGCCGGGCGAATGGTGCGAGGTTCCGAATCGGGGATTTGATTGCGCGTCTGCGGCTGACCAACCTGCCGCAGTTGATCAACGTGGTTCGCGGAGAAATGGCGCTGTTTGGCCCGAGGCCGGTGCGTGGCATTTTTGCGGACCGGCTTTGCGAGCTCATCCCGGCGTACGTGTACCGCTTCACGGTCAAGCCGGGTATTCTCGGCTGGTCGCAGGCCCACTTTGCCGAAACCGGCGGCGTGCCGGAAGAAGCGCTGAGTCTGGAATACGACTTCTATTACATCCGGCAGGAAAGCCCGTCCCTCGACCTGGATATTCTGTTTCGAACGCTGTTCCGGCGGCCGGGGGCCCCCCGCCGAGTGGCGGCGCCCCGCATGGCGAGTGAGTCGTGATGCTGGCTGCAGTGTTGCTGGCGGTGGCGACGGCGGTGGTCTTCTATTTCCTGATCGGCTACCCAATTCTGCTGGCGATTTCGCGGCGCGCGGCGCCGTCGGTCCGCAAAAATCCGGCGTTTCAACCGGCTCTTTCGGTCCTGGTGGCGGTGCATAACGGCGAGGAATTCCTGCACCGCAAGCTGGAGTCTCTGCTCGCGCTGAATTACCCGGCGCAGTCTCGCGAAATTCTGGTGATCTCGGACGGCTCGACAGATGGGACGGACGGCATCGCCGCCTCGTTCGCCGATCGAGGCGTGCGGTTACTGCGGGTTCCTCGCGGGGGCAAAGCGGCGGCGCTGAACGCCGGTTTGGCCCAGGCTTCAGGGGATATTCTGTTCTTCACCGATGTGCGGCAGACGCTGGATGCCCATGCGCTCTCCCACCTGGCGGCGAACTTCGCCGACCCAACCGTGGGGGCGGCGACTGGAGAGCTGCGCCTTCTCAATCCCGCGCGCGCCGGCGAGCAGGCCGACATGGAGCTGTACTGGCGTCTCGAGCTTTGGGCGCGCAGCCACCATTCGCGCATCGATTCCATCTTCAGCACCACGGGCTGCATCTACGCACTGCGCCGCAGCCTGGCCTCGCCGTTGCCGCCGGATACGATTGCCGACGACGGCACCTTCTCGCTGCGGGCCTTTTTTCGCGGCTACCGGGTGATCTTCGATCCCGAGGCGCTCGCCTTCGACTATCCGGCCGCCGAGGGCGGCGAGTTCCGCCGCCGGCTGCGTACGCTGGCCGGTCTGTGGCAACTCTTCGTTCGCCTGCCGCAATTGTTCACCAGCGCCAACCGGATGCGCTTTCATTTCCTCTCCTATAAACTCGGACGCCTCGTGCTTCCCTGGGCAATTCTGCTGATCCTGGGCTCGACGCTCGCGCTGTCCGATTCCCGGTGGCGCAACTTCCTGCTGATCGATGAGCTGATGTTGGCGGCGCTGGCGGTGCTGGATCGATTCGTGCCGCGAGCGTTTTTTCTGAAGCGCATTTCCTCGCCGGCCCGGACTTTTGTGGCGATGAACGCGGCGGCGCTGCTGGCGGTGCTGGTGTTTTTCGTTCCGCTGGAAACGCTGTGGAGGCCGACGCGAATGCAGGCGCGGCACTAATCGCCGCTATACTCGAATTTGAGCCGGATTCTCTTTGTACTCGGGACGCGGCCGGAGGCCATCAAGCTCTGCCCGCTGATCCAACGGCTGCGGTCGCAGCCGAACGACTTCCAGGTAAGCGTCTGCGTGACCGCGCAGCACCGCGACATGCTGGACCCCGTGCTGGAGGCCTTCGGAGTCCGTCCGGATTTCGATCTCGACCTGATGCAGCCGGGCCAGACGCTCTGCGGCATTACGGCGCGAATACTGGCCGGCATCGAAACGGTGCTGAATTCCGATCGGCCGCACCTGGTGGTGGTACAGGGCGATACGAACACGACCTTCGCCGCCGCGCTAGGGGCGTTTTATCGCAACGTACCGGTGGCGCACGTCGAAGCCGGCCTGCGCACTGGCGACATGCGGCAACCGTTTCCGGAGGAAATGAACCGAGTCCTCACGTCGCGCATTGCGGCATTTCACTTCGCCCCTACGCGAGGCGCCGAAGCCGCGCTTCTGCGCGAGGGAGTGGAGTCCGCAAAGATCTTCGTCACCGGCAATACCGGCATCGACGCGGTGCTTTGGGTGTGCAATGCGCTGGAGCACGGCGTACTCCAGGCGCCGGCCTGGCCCTGGCTCGATCCCGCCAGGCGGCTGGTGCTGGTCACCTGCCACCGGCGCGAAAACTTCGGGCTTGGTTTCGACCGCGCCATGCGGGCGCTGGCACACTTGGCGGCGCGGTCGGACGTGCAGCTCGTCTATCCCGTGCATCGCAATCCGAACGTGCTCGGCCCCGCACATACCCAGCTCGACGGCCATTCCAATATCGTCCTGATCGATCCCCTGCCGTACGTAGCTTTTGTGGATCTGATGCGCCGCTGCTGGATGATCGTGACGGATTCGGGCGGAATTCAGGAGGAAGCGCCGTCGCTCGGCAAGCCGGTGCTGGTGCTGCGCGAGAAAACCGAGCGGCCGGAAGCGGTGACCGCCGGAACGGTGAAGCTGGTAGGAACCGACGAGCGGCAGATCGTCGCCGAGGCGACGCGCTTGCTGGACGATGAGGCCGAGTACACGCGCATGACGCGCGTCCACAACCCCTACGGCGATGGAAGCGCGTGCGAACGGATTGCAGAGGTGCTGGCGAAGGCAATGCGGGGAGTGGGGAACGGGTAGGCGTGTCGATACGAGTCGGAGCAAGCTCTCCAGCCTTGCCAAGCGATCTCGGCTTTTCTTACCAGGACTCTGCCCGGTCGCTATTCATCTAAACCGCAACGGGCCAGGGTGATTCCTCCGAATCGAGGCGCGACCGCCAGGGAATGGTGCATCGAATCGGCGCCACATCGAATGGCGCTAAGTCCTACGAAACCCGGCGGGAGGCCATCGCTTCAACCGGCATGCTGCGGAGGATGGTGATCTTCGAGGTCGGCAGCGGAATGCCGGCCTTGCATGCGGATTCATCCGCATGAACTTCGCAATACGCCGCGATGGGACCGTCTTCCTCACGGAACAGATACGCGGCTTTCGCGTGGCAGCCTTCCGCGTCGCAGATCATTGCGGGACCATTCAGAATCTTGATTCGGGTTCGGCGCTGCCCGACCCTGTCGGCAACAGCGGCTTGTCGCATCATATGCTACCTATTTTAAGCCGCCCGGGCCTCGCCGCAGCACCTAAATTGTTTCAGTTCTGTTACATAACGGTGAATGATTGATTGCAAGTGTGTTGCTGGGGCGCTAGCTCCGCTGCCGTGCGTCACTTCTTCGTTGGTGGAGCCAAGCCATCGGCAACACCCCAAACGCAACCGTCCAGATTCCGAAGCCCCAGATCGCCCAGACGGCTTCGGCTCGCTCCGACGACGACATGCCAAAGCAGAAGCCGAGAAAAGCCGCGAGGAACAGGAGAGCGAGAATCGACCCGGTCAGCAGCGCTGCCCAGTGGAGACGCTTTCGCCCAAGTAATCCGTCCAGACCTCGCCACACGAACCACCAGGCCGGCAAGCAGAAGGACGGGTAGCTGAGCGTCCGCCAGGCATCCAGAGTTAGTGCTGCCGGGTGCCAGGCGCTTGGCCAGGACATCGGCAACAAGAGCAGCGTCCCAATAAGATCGCCCGGCAAATTGGCCGCTGCGACGACGCGCCAATGCCTCAAACTAACCGTCTCCATCGCGAAAGGAATCCAGCGACGCGCGGGAAGAGTAATCTCAACCCGCCCGGTGTGGATGCGGATGCGATCCGATTCCTGAGCGGCTTGATGAAACCCGTAAGCCGCCAACGCAACCGGGATTGCCACCAGTTCTATCCAGGCAGCCAATGCAGCGAGTGGCAGCAAGAGCGAGAAGGAAGCGCGCTGACTCTCAATCCGGCAGCATAGCGCAACTCCGGCAGTGCGCACAAATCGACCATCGCGCGGATCGCGAATTTCACGCCCCTGCAACCTCTTTAGTCGCATCTGCATCGAAACAAATGCAATCGAAAGCAAGGTGTGCCGATGCCAAATGAAGTCCCAGCCACGGTGAAGATCGTTCGCTTCCATAAGACCGGCGGCCCGGAAGTCCTCCAACTGGACGAACTCCCGCTGCCCGAGCCTGCCGCCGGAGAGGTTCGTCTCCGCGTCAAGGCGATCGGCCTCAACCGCGCCGAGATCATGTTCCGCCTCGGCCGTTATCTCGTGCAGCCCAAGCTCCCCTCCAAGCTCGGTTACGAAGCTTCCGGAATCGTCGAAGCCGTCGGCCCGTCCGTGGACCCCAGTTGGCTGGGCAAAACGGTCAGCACGGTTCCCGCTTTCAACGCCAGTGACTATGGCGTCTATGGCGAAGTCGCCATCGTGCCGGTTGGCGCAATTGCCGCTTACCCGGACAGCCTCTCTTACGAGCAAGGCACCAGCATTTGGATGCAATACCTCACCGCCTACGGCGCACTCGTCCACCAGGGCCACCTCGCCAAGGGCGACTTCGTCCTCATCACCGCCGCCAGCAGCAGCGTGGGTATCGCCGCGATTGAAATCGCCAAAGCCGAAGGCGCCATAAGTATCGCCACCACGCGCACCTCGCGCAAGAAAGCCGAACTCCTCTCGATAGGCGCCGACCATGTCATCGCCACGGCAGAAGAAGACCTCGCCGCTAGGGTCGGCCAGATCACGTCAGGTAAGGGCGCGCGCATCGTCTTCGACCCCGTCGGCGGACAGGGCTTGGAAGCCCTCGCCGCGGCCGCCTCCGCGAGCGGCATCATCTTCGAATACGGCGCGCTCGCCGCCGGCCCCACGCCGTTCCCACTCTTCACCGTGCTCAGCAAGCACCTCACGATCAAGGGGTACACGCTCTTCGAAGTCGTCACCGATCCCGCGGCCCTGGCGACGGCCAAACAGTACGTCTTCAGCCATCTCGCCTCCAGTGCCTTCAAGCCGCGCATCGACAAGACTTTCCCCCTCGCCCAAATCGTCGACGCCCATCGCTACATGGAGTCCAACGCCCAAATCGGCAAGATCGTCGTCACCGTGTAACTCGCCGCGCTCGAAATCGGGAATCCTATTTAGTCGCCGCCTAATATGGCGCAGGTCCCTCAATAGCGTCTCGTAGTCGGCCCCTCCCTTTGTGCCCCCGTTGGATCTCTGAGGACGTAAGCGTCCTGGGCCATGCTCGGGAAGTTATAGTCCTTTGACTTCATAGGGTTGAACGCGTCTGGGCAGTTTCCGCCTCCGGGAGCCGAAGTATACGCACACGCCAAGCCGTCGAAAGTCTGTACGCCGGTGACGGTGATTTTCCCTTCCGCAAGCAGGGTGTTCGCGGTTGTGACCGCCTGCTCCTGCGGCGTGCTTTCAAATTTGTATTTTGCCCCAAGTGAACTCAGCAACGGGTTCGACAACCCGAAGCCTCCCGTAGTTCTTCCTCCTCCTATAAGTATGATCGGCACTTCCGGTTCCCAACATTAGGGACCAAAGCGGTCAGGCGCGAAGTGCTTGCCAACAGCCGGCGGGCGCACCGGTTCTCCGACTGCGCTCGCGAACGCCAGCCCGGCCAACGGCTCCCGCGCATTTTTCTCTTGCATCCTATCTGTACTATCAGTAATAATACACTTGTGATCCCGTTCCGCCTGGTTTTTCAGCCCGGCATCGCTCTCTCCGAGCAGATTGTCTACGCGGCCACCAAGGCCATCGTGAGCGGCCAGCTCCGTCCCGGCGACCCGTTCCCATCCGTCCGCACTCTCAGCAAGGAATTGAAGGTCAATCCCAACACCGCCCACAAGGTTGTCATGCAACTAACCGCGCAGGGGCTGGTCGAGGTTCTGCCCGGCATCGGAACGGTCGTGGCCGCGTCGCTCCCCAAATCAACCGCCGCCGCGCGCGCCGACCTGTTGGGTGGCGAACTCGAAGGGCTCGTGGTGGAAGCCAGGAAACTCGGCATGCAACTCGACGACGTGCTGGCCGCCGTCACGCGCCACTGGCGCACCCTGGGTGGAACCGAGCCGTCGCAACCCGCGAAAGGCGGGCGCAAATCCAATGAGTAGCCCTATCGCAACGCATAACCTGTCGAAAGCCTTCCGCCACACCGAAGCGGTCAACGCGCTCGACCTCGACGTCCCCGAGGGCAGCATCTACGCGCTGATCGGCCCCAACGGCGCTGGCAAGACCACCACCGTCAAGCTGCTGATGAACATCCTACGCGCTTCCGCCGGCTCTGCCGAAGTACTGGGCGTGGACTCGCGCCGTCTCTCGCCCCGCGAGTTCGCCCGCATCGGCTATGTTTCGGAAAACCAGGAAATGCCCGAATGGATGACGGTGGACTACTTCCTGCGCTACCTGCGCCCGTTCTACCCGACCTGGGACGACGCGTTGGCCGCCGACCTGGTGCGCCAGTTCGAACTGCCGCGCGACCGCAAACTGCACCATCTCTCGCGCGGAATGCGCTTGAAGGCTGCGCTGGCTTCGTCGCTCGCCTACCGTCCCGAGTTGATCGTGCTCGACGAGCCCTTCACCGGCCTCGACGCCCTCGTGCGCGATGAGTTCACCCGCAGCCTGCTCGAGCGCGCCGAGGGCACCACCATTCTCATCTCCTCCCACGACTTGGCCGAAATCGAGAGCTTCGCCAGTCAC
>CAZFOP010000122.1:0-9480 GCA_964520085.1 uncultured Solibacteraceae bacterium
GAAACGCTCCAGATTGCCGGTCGTCGGATTGTCCGGATGAAAACGCCCCGCCATGATGCGGTAGACCCTGTGAATCGTCTCGGGATCGGCGTTGAGACTGATTTGCAGAATCTCGTAGTAATCGGCGTTCTGCGGCGACAAGGGCGCTTCCGCCGGGGCAGTGAAACGGTCCTCGCTTGCGTCGGACAATTGGCTGGGTGATGGCGCCTGGTTAGGCGCCACCTCGCTCGCCGGTTGCGGTTTGTGTGCCCGTTCCGTACGTTCTATCCCAGGAGCGGTCTCACCCATAGGCATAGCCTGCGGCGCGAAAGCCGCAGCCTGCGAGTTCGGTTTCGATACCGGTTCGAATACAGGCTTGCGCTCCGGTTCCGCGGCCTGCGAAGTCACGATGGCCTCCGATTCCGGTTTCGATACCGGTTCGGATGCGGGCTTGCGCTCGGGTTCCGTGACCCGCGGATGCACGACAGCTTGCGACTTCGCTTTCGATGCTGGGTGGGAGACGGGCGCGCGCTCGCGTTCCCAGGCATGCAGGGTCGCGATGGCCTCCGATTTCGGTTTCGACACCGGTCGGGATGCGGGTTTGCGCTCGCGCTCCCAGGCGTGCAGGGCCGCGATGGCCTCCGATTTCGGTTTCGACACCGGGTGGGATGCAGGTTTGCGCTCGCGCTCCGCGGCGGGCGGAGTCGGCACAGAACCGGGATCGGTGCGTTCAGAGGACGATGCACGCAGAACCGGTCCGACACGGTCGGACCCCTTGTCGGCAGGCTTGTCCTCGGTTCGCTCTTCCGACCGCAGAATGTCCAGGACAGTCAGCGCCGGCTGAAGGAGGCGCATGCGTTTGGATTGCACACGGAAAATGTTTCCCAGCGCTCGCGTCACCGTAGCGCCGTAAGGCCCGGCGGTCAAGCCCACCGTTACGCGACCATCTCGCTGGAATCCGCTTCGCGGGCAACCAGCTCCAGCCCGCAGATTCTTTCCAATTCCAGCGTGCCGCAGCCGTGGCTTTCGCAATGTTCGGCGATTTGGCGCAGCGCAGAGAGCCGGTACTCCTCGACGCGGTTCAATTCCGTCGTGGCGCACTCGATATTAGTCCGAGTCACGGCGTGACGGAGCCTGTGCTTCGCCCGGTCCACCAAATCGAGTACCCGCAAATACTGGTTTGTCAATTCTTCCGTAAGTAGGCAGTCCATTACGCTACTTAGGATATACAAGACTATTCGCTTAGGTCAATACTAGATAGTACCAGAAGGTCTAATAGTACTTTTATGACATGTTTGTCACGTTTTTAGCTTACTGGTACTATCAACACTATATTCTTTGGCAAATCTCACGTGCCATGAACCCAACTGCCAGATAGGAAAGGCCCCGTCTGCGTCGGCGTGAAATGGGACGAAGCGGCGTCGATAACGAAACGGCGGAGAACCCGGTTGCCGAACAACGGTTGGCTAGGTTATGGAACATGTGACCCGGTGATAACGTACTAGAGCCAAACGGGCTGCTACCCGAAGGTCATCATCCAGAATCTGGACGGGCTCGGTGGTGTTCGCAAAGACGAACCCGGTAGGTGCTGACCGCGACACGGCGCGGCCAGTTGGAAAGCTCCAGGAATCGCTGTTAGTTAACGGCGACCACCAGCTTGTTTGCGCCGCAGCGTTCGGCGCGAGCCTTCCACCCGTACCCTGGCTGTGGTTCTCGGGAAAGTCACTACCTTCGAACGCACCCTCGGTTGGGCGCATTCCGGGCTGGTCCCGGCGGTCAGCAACTCCCGAATCACCTTGTTCGTGTTCGAACTGCTTTCCACGTAGTCCACGCCCTCGCTGGTCAACGCACAATCGGAGTTGTCTGGCATCACCGAGACATACCCCTTCGACCGCAGATACCAGAGGGTAAAGTTCAGGTACTCGCGCGGGAACGCCATGCGCTGCTCCAGTTCCATCACCGAAACTCCCGGCTTGCTTTCGCTAATCCGGCGGCGTTGGTACAGCAGCGAGAGCACGCCCAGGCGCCGGTTGGTTTCGCCCTCAATTCCATCCACGAACGACTTCTGCCAGAAGGCGGGATGCGGTTGGGGCTGCCCATTCTGGCGGCCGGCATCATACTGGGCGCGCAGGTCGGCATCGCTGAGAGTCTGATAAGCTTCGCGCAACTGGAGGAACCGCTCCAGACTGCCGGTTACCGGGTTGTCCGGATGAAAGCGCGATGCCATGATTCGGTAGACCCTGTGAATTGTCTCCGCGTCGGCGTTGGGGCTGATCTGAAGAACCTCGTAGTAATCGGCGCTCTGCGACAAGGGCGGGTTGGAGGGCGGCATGAACCGGCCTTCCTCCTGGTCGTCCGGATCGTTGGCGAATCGATCTTGGTTGGTGGCCGATTCGTTGGCGAATCGATCCTGGCTGGCGGCCGGTTCTTCAGAGAAATGGTACTGTTTGGCGGCTGGTTCGCCGGCGGATTTGTCCCGATCAGGCGCCGGCTGGCGGACAGGCTCCGGTTCGGGCATCCACTGGGAATGATCCCTCCATTCCGCCTGAGGCTTCGCAGGCGGTGGCTCAACCGCAGCGGCGATCCGCGGCGGGCGGCTGGTTGGCCGCACTTCCGGCAGCAATTCGGGCATTGTGGCGAGCGTCGGCGCCTCCGGCTGAGCGGGCGCTTCTAAATCGGCCTCGGCGCGCTCGATGGACCAGGCGCGCAGAGCGGAACCGACGCGGTCCGAACGCTTTTTCACGCGCGCTACTCCGGCCGGTTCGTTAGACGGCAAGGGGTCGAGCCCAACTAGCACAGGCTGAAGGCGGCGGGTGCGTCTGTACTGTGCACAGATCAGAGCGGCCAGCACCAACAATACCGCAGCCCCGTAAAATCCGGTGGTCAGCATCATGACGCCACCGCCAGTCTGGCCCCGAGCGGACATTGGCAGATCTCTTCCAAATGCGACGTGGCGCAGTCGTGGCTTTCGCAATGGTCAACGATTTCGCGAAGCAGATCGAGCCGGTAATCCTCGACGCGACGCAATTCCGTCCTGGCGCACTCGATGTTGGTAAGAGTAACGGCGTAATTCAGGCGATGCCGCGCTCGCCGCACCGACTCGACAGCCGCCAAGTATTGAATTCCCAGTTGGTCCCGCAGTTCGCATCCCATTTGAGCTTAGGATGCCTGAACTTGCCGAATTACGGTAGTCCAACTCGTACCAGTTTGACCTATGGTAAGTTTGGGGCAAATTCGGTACTCAGGCAAAACTTTTGGCCCCGTACTTTGAATCGTCTGGGCGGTTTCGAGCATCCCAGCCACAACGGCAGAAAAGCAGCTCCGGATGAACCCGAGCCGGAGACGCATCGGTTTCTCTGTGGCGCCCGTATGGCGAGACCGATTCAGCTTCCCGCGCCGCCAAATAGCGGGTCTGCGCCGATGGTGCCATTCAGCTCTTTCAAATAGTCCGGTGAGCCGACCCAAGCCAGGGTCTCCTGGGCGGCCTTGATGCGGGCTTCCAGATCGAGGCGCGGCGGGATTTCTAACCCCGAAGCGCGGAATCCCTCGAGCGACTGCATGTGGCGCTCCCACAGTTCGGTCTCCTGGCGCTTCCGCGTCCGTAAGCGCTGGTTATACCAATCGCTCGAGACAACCGCTTCGCGGGTGAATTGCACGCGCAGGCGCGGATCCTCGAGTTTCATCCCCTGGTAGCTGCCATGTGCCATGATCTCGAGTAAAGCCCGCAGCGGGGGGCAGGCACCTTCCACGCCGCCATCCTCGAAATACGACTGGGCCACGCGGCGCTGGCTTTCCACGATGGCGTCCACGCCCGAAGCGAACATAACCAAGTCCTGCTTCTCGGGGCGCAGCATCTCTTCCGGAAGGACCGCATCGGGAGTTTCGAAAATGCGTCCCAGGAAGACATCGCCGAAGCGCCTCGTGATCCGGTAGCCTAGGCGACTGGCAAGCACTGTGCGGCCGTCGATGCAGAAATCTTCCACCTTCTCCAGGTAGCCGTTTTCGATTAGATACCGCGGGTCGCGCTCTTCCACCCGCATTCTGCACCAAATCTCCGGCGCCAGCATGCTGATGTCGTGTTCCACGCGGTATTGCGGGCCCACATAACCCGCCGAAGTTGTAACTGCCGCATACTCGCCCAGTATCATGGAAATCAGCGCGTTGTTTACGTCGATCACGGGCAGCAGAGCATTGAACGGACCTTTAGTAAGAGCTCCTTCGCTGCCAAACCCGGTAGTCGACGGCGACTTACCGGTGAGGCTGGAGATAAACTCCATGAACAGTTCCGGCGTTTCCTGGTAGTGGATCGGACTGTAGACCGCCAGCGGCGCAATACCGATCCTCGGTTCGGGCGGATTGTTGCGGCGGCCGGGCAGGACGGCGTTGACCGGAAAGAACACGCGCCCGGATTCGGGAATATTGCGATCCAGGCGCGCGGTGATTTCGGCCAGGTACGTCTCGCGGGCATGCGTCAGATCCGGCCGCCGCTGCAGATAGCGGGGGTTCTTCGACGGCTTGCCATCGACCAGGCGCGGATGCGCGGAAGACACCACGTAGGCGCCGGTTTCCGACGCCACGAATTTCGAGATCAATTGCTTCATGGGCTGGCTGTAGCGGTCGAATTCGACCACGTGATCGACCAGGCGGGCGGCGTCCTCGCGGGTCAGCGGCTCGAAATTGGAAAGAAACGTGTCGGGACTGGCGATATCGGCCTCAGCTTGTTGATCGGCGCCGCGGTGGATGGCTTCGTCCGGCCGTTGGAACAGCATCGATTCGCAGTTCACCACCAGTTTGACGCTGGGGTTCCGGTATTTCTCGTCCAGATGCGAGAGCGCCTCGCGCGGCAGCAGCACGGACGCAGTGATATCGTCTTCCACCTGCACCTTGTCGGCCGGATGAAAATCCGGGCGCAGCTTATAAATGCGCCAGGAGCCATCGGGATCGTAACCGACCCGGAGGTAGTTACTCACCAGTCTCTCGCCGTCGAACTTGAGCTCGTGGCCCAAAAAGCCGTTGATGCGATCCACCGTAAAATGTTCCCGCCACCGATCGCCCCATTCGGGCCGGTAGTAACGCTTGACGGTGAAGACAAGCTGGCGGATGGTCTGAGGCAGACTGCGGACCCAGTGGTTATGTTCGTCGGTATAATCGCCGGAGGGAGTCAGCAGCTTGATCACCGAACCGAGCGACCGCTCAAGGCTGAGGATCGGCCGGTTCGCGCGGCGGCCGGGGCGGCCGTCCCGCAAGATGCGCGAGTAGTCCTTCTCGAGTATGGCCGCTACCTCGTCCATGTCGCTCGAGTAGTCCCTGACGAAAACCGAACCCTTCAGTAAAAGGTCGGAGATGGATTTGGAAATCTCGCTCTTGCCGCCGCCCGAAACGGTGGAAGGCTTGTGACAGAGAGTTCCGTCGGGGCGCGTGCCGACCAGCCGCCAGGACGTGCCGGTCAGTTGCTTTTCCAGGCGCAGCCGGTAACCGGAAGGCAGCACGTACACCTCTTCGGCGCGCAGCGGAATCTGGCGCCGCTGGCCCTGCGATTCCCAGCCGACGAACCCCTCTCGCACGCTGAAGGTGGACGATTCGGGAACGTACAGAATACTGGGGAACCGGCGGTCGATCGCGTAACCTTCCGGCCGGATCTCGGCCCGGCCGCCCAGCAGGCGCATGGCATCTTCAAACGCAGCGCGTTTCAAGCGGACCGTTCGATCGGCGATGAAATCCTGGCCGAGCACATAGGCGGGGAACGCGATGGCACCACCGGCGTGCTCCTCTTCGCACAGCCCGTATAAGTTGGCGGCGAAGCCGATTTGCGTCTTTACTTCCTTCTTGCAATAGCCGAAGTAATTGTCGGCGATGATGGTTACCATGACGCCGGAACGGTCGCGGCAGGCGACCTTAAAGGCCTGGCCGCCGTTATACAGCTCGTCCGGTTGGCTCCAACACATGCTGTCGCGCTTCTGCCGTTCGGTAGCCTCGCTCGTGTGGGGCAGACCCAAAGCGCTCTTGCGCACCGAGGCGAGGTGCGGAGCCAGGATGACGCAGCCGGAGTGACCGGTCCAGTGTTGCGCATCTAGTGCCGCATCGTTCTCCGGCAAGTACGGATCGCCTCCGTTGCCGAAGAGGCATTCGACGAAATCCAGGTTGGCGACCAGCGTACCGGGGGCGAAGAAGCGGATCTCCATCCTCCGTTCCGGCGCCTGGCTGGTGGCGGGGCACACCACTGGCCGCAACAGAAGCGAAACGAACAAGCCCGCCGCAGCCGGTTCGGCGGCGGTGTAGGGAAGTGCGAGCACGTCCTGCGGCGGGTCGAGCGCCATTTCGAGCAGTGCCGCGAAAACCGGCTTGGGGACCGCGATCTTGTCGGCGGGAATAGGCAAGCCGCCTTCCGCGATATGGAAGACGCCTTGCGTGGTACGGCGGTCGCTCTTAGGATTGTGCAGGACGCCCTGCGCCACGCGGTAGGAATCGAGATAAGGCGAGTGAAAACTCTCCGCGCCCAACGGAAACGAAAGCGCGCGCGCCATTCCCGGCAGGTCGAGAGTCAGCGTTCGGGAGGCGAGACGCGGCGCTCCCTGCGGGCAAATGTCCTTCAGATAGCGGTCGAGGAAGCTCTGGATACGCTCATCCACCGGACACAGAAGACCGCGCAGCAGTTGGTCTTTCTGGTGGATATTCCGCAACAGCGGACCGGCAAGCTCCAGGAAGTAGGGGTCGGAGGCGGTGCGGGGCGTGGATTGGCCCAAGGCCGCGAGTTTGAGACTGATATAACGATCAAGCGCGCGATGTGTGTCCATAGGGAAAGAATTGGCGCCGGTGCGAACGCCACTTGTACCAGCTTAGCCGCTTCGCCTATACCTTCGCCAGCGCACCCAGACGCGCCCCCAGTTTGCTCGTCCGCAAGAGACCGCAATGAGGTTCGCCATGTGACGGTCCTGTTACACCAGATGCCGGGACGGCAGCCACGGCCGCCATGCAGTGGAGGAGAAGCTATTTGAAATCAGCTGTTTACTGGCCGCGCGGCGGCAAAGAGCCCGGAGCTGGGCGGACAGAGGCGATGGCGGTGGCTCCGAAACGGAAAAATGAGACAAACCGCTCCAAATAGAGGCGGTTGGAAGTATAATCGCAAGTGACCACTAGCCCGGATGCGGGAATCCAGACCCGTTCGCGGAGGATTATGCCTAACAATAAGCACGGTTTGCTCGACAGCCTGAAGCACATGGCGTTTGAAGACGAGCCGGAAAAATCGGAGAAGGCAGCGCCAGCCACCACGCCGGCCGAAGCGCTGACATTCGGGACCGCCGCTCATACGTTTGCAGCACCGGCCCCTGCGTTCGCGCCCGAGGAGACGAGCGCGCCCGCGCCGGCTGGGTATTCGCTTCCGATCAACGCGGGAGTGGTGCCGGATAACGACGAGGTCTACCGAAAGCTTCTGTCCAGGACCGATTTCGAAGGCACCGATGTGGCTGCGACCATCCACAAGTTTCTGGAACCGCTCAAGGCCATCCCGGACACCGTAATGCCTCCCAATATTAAGTTCAAGACAGCCGTCCTGCAAGCTAAGGCACAAGCTGGATTGACGGAAGACGGCATTCTGGCGGTCTTTGACACGCTGCAAGCCAAGCTGAAGCAGGAGGAAGACGCATTCAACGCGAAGGCGCAGCAGTTCGCGTCTCACGAGGTTACCGGCCGGCAAGACCAGATCGCCCAGATCAGCGCGCAGATCACGCAGCTCCAGCAGCAGCTTGCTCAGTTATCCGGCGAACTGGTGGAGGCGCAGGGCAAGAGCGCGCATGTGCAAAGCCAGTTTGCGGCAGCCGCGCAACGCCGCCGCACTGAAATCGAACAACAGAAGACCCAGTACGCCGCTTCCCTAAAAGGATAAGACACAAGACATGAGCCTCTCGCCGGTTACTCCCAACTTTACGCAGAACCTGCAGAACTACACGCCGAAATCGTTCTGGAAGCGTCCCGAGGGTCCGTTCGGGATGGTCGTGCTGGCGGCCGTGATTGTCGGCGCCGGCGTCGGTCTGTATGTCATCCTGCCGTTCCTGATTACGCTGCTGGAGAACACGCTGTATACTGTCGCGCTGGCCGTGGTGCTAATTGCCGTCCTCTGGCTGGCGTTCAATCCAACCTTTCGGACGGCGGTCAGAAACCTGTTTCAGAATATGGTGCGGTGGTTCGCCGGCTGGGTGGTAGAGACCGATCCGATCGGCATCCTGCGCAACAACCTGGATGACATGAAGAAGGCGAAGTCCGACCTCGACCAGACCCTGCAGCGGTTCGCCGGCAGCGACGAGCGGCTGCAACGCAGCATCGCCGCCAAGAACGACGAGATCACCACGCTCGGTCATAAGGCCGCCAAGGCGGAACAGATGGCGGCCGCCGCTACCGACCCAATGGAAAAGGAGCGCCTGATGTTGGAGCGCCAGACTTTCCTCGAGAAGGCGGGGATGCTGATGCAAGGCGTGAAGCAGTTGCAGGCTCTCGAAGACCAAACCTCGAAGATGCTGAATACGTTCCAGCACTGGTCGCTCATCGCCGACAGCAAAATCCAGCGGACGGAGAACAAAGTTGGTTTCCTTGCCGAGCAGCGCAAGATGATTCTGGACGCCAAGGCGACGCTGGGAGTTGGCCAGCGCCTGCTGCGCGGCAATCCGGAGCAATTGAAGATGGTCGACATGGCCCTGGATTACCTCGAGGAAGATACGTCCCGCACCTTGGGCGAGATCCGCGAGTTCTCCCGTTACACCGATAAACTGCTGACGGACGATCAAATCGAATCCGGCGCGGCGGCGGACGAAGCGGCCAGCAAGTTCGCCGAATTCAGCCAGAAACTGCTGACGGATGGCAACAAGCCCGCCGGCGCCGACATGATCCAGATTCCAGGCATCGCCGGGCCGGAACCGGCCGGGATCCCACGGCCCGCCGCCGGCTCGCAGCAGGGCGCGGGCAGCGATTACGACAACATGTTTAAGTAGACAATTTCATATAAGCTCGTCGAGAGGAAGAAGCAGATGGCGCGAATGAAGCCGCAAGCGAAAGTAGTCCTGATCGTGATCTTGGGAGTGGGAGTGGTGTTCGGGCTGCGCTCCGCCATGCAGCACGGTCTGATTCCAACCCCCGGTATCATCAAGTCGATAGTCGCCACGCGCGTGGACCTGCCGCCGCAAACCGAGGCGCAGGTGGCCAACGTGCAGGCCTTGCCGTATCCATCCACCGCCCCGGCCAACGCGTCCGCGACGCGCATGCCGATCGACATTTGGGAGTGGAACGCCATGTTCGCCCTGCTGTATGCCAACGGCGGCAAGGAAACCACCAAGGGCTCGTTGATGGAGAAATATAATGTCAACCTGGCTCTGCACCGCGAAGACTCGAACTCGCAGATGAAGGCCGACCTGCTGGCCTGCGCCAAGCAACTGCACGATGGCGAGAAGACCTGCTCTTCGGGCGCGGCGGCCCTGGTGGTGATGGGCGACGGAGGCGGCCAGTGGCTGGCCG
>CAZFOP010000123.1:0-9479 GCA_964520085.1 uncultured Solibacteraceae bacterium
ACCGCGCCGAGGGCACAACGATTCTGATCTCCTCCCACGACCTGGCAGAAATTGAGAACTTCGCCAGCCATGTCGGCTACATCGAGGAGGGCCGCCTCCGCTTCACCGAGGAGATAACCACACTGGCCGACCGGTTTCGCCTGGTGGAACTGACCTTCGACGCGCCGCCGCCGCTGCCCGCTGACTGGCCCGCCGCGTGGATGCGCCCAGAAACGTCCGCCGCCGTGCTCCGCTTCATCGACAGTCAGTTCAACACTGAACGGACGCCGTCGCAAATCCAAAGCGTCTTCCCGGATGCCCGCGGCCTTGCCTTTCATGCCATGTCCTTGCGCGAGATCTTCGTGGCGCTTGCGATGGCCGGCCGTCATGCCAAGGCCGCCTGAACCGGAGCCCTCATGCGACAAGCCATCCATATCTTCCGCAAAGACGTCCGGCATTGCTGGCCCTATCTGGCCGCTGTGTTGTCACTTACGGCGCTGAATGCCTGGCAGGCGTCTCTTGACTTACCAGGCCCCCAGATCTACCAGCTCGTCACTCCGCAGTTACTCATCGCATTGCCGATGTTTCTGGCGTGGTGGCTCACCGTCGGCGCCTTGGTCCACGGGGAGAGCCTCGTCGGCGAACGTCAGTTCTGGACCACGCGCCCCTATTCGTGGAAGAGCCTGCTAAGTGCCAAGTTACTGTTCGTCGCGGTATTTCTGGCCCTGCCGCTCCTGATTTCCGATTGCATCATCTTGCTCGCCAGTGGCTTCAACCCGCTCGATTTGATCCCCGGTTTGCTTTCCCGCCAGTGTTGGCTGCTCGCCTTTCTTGTCCTTCCGTTTGTGTTGGCTATGTTGACGCGCGCGACCCACGACTTCGCCCTGGCTGGCCTTTTGTCCTGGTTCGTATTCTACGTCGCCCTGAGCGGGCTTAGGCCTCACTCCTCCAATCTCCTTCCCGGATTCGTGCATCCGGAGCCCGCATGGATCGACGCCGCCGCACTGTGGATGGCGCCCGCCCTGGCACTCCCGCTCATCGTGTGGCAATTCGCGCGACGCCGCACCGTCCTGGTTCTGGTTCTCGCAATCGTCTGCCTCGGCATCGCGCCGGCCCTCGCAGGTTTCCTGGTGCGAGTCCATTGGCCCGGCCCACCGCATGAGGATCCGAGGTACGCGAAAGTCGGAGTACGATTCGATGCCGACCCTGCCGAGGCGAAACCGGCGGGCACGGACTTCCAGTCGAAGTATCTGTTCGGTATCCCTGTGAAGTTCAGCGGATGGCCGCGCGAACTGATGACTCGCCGGCTGCTCACAGTGGATCCTATATGGCCGGGCCGAGGAGTTATGGCCTCATCCTACTCTCGGCCGGACAGCTCCAGAATATCCACGGCCAGCGATGGCCGCGACTGGCTCTGGCTTGGCACCTACGACATGGCCTTGAAGGCGGAGGCTTGGGGACACCCGGCTCGCGTGGACGTCATGGTCAATATGGAACTCGATCTGTTCGAGCGCGAGTTGAGTGCCACCATCCATCCGGGGCGCGCTTGGACACATGTCCCGGGATTCGGAAACGTCAAGTTCGTGGAAGTCCTAGGCGGCGGCTATCCTCTCTGCCGCGCCGCAATTCACCCCGCCGATTCAGGATGGACTTACGGCCTCCGCGACACCAATACCGAATTCGCCGAGGACGATTCATGGCCCATTCTCCTGTATGACCCGTCCCCTTCGCCCATTTGGTTTTCCGCCAGCCCCGTGTTTTCGTATGCAGGCCTAGTTGTGCTGGCTTCTCCTTCGGCGATTGGGGTCAAGCCTGCATGGGGTTTCGCCGCCCTGCATCACGACCCTTCGCAGCCGTTGGTCTTCACCGCCAGGCACCTGGTCGCCAGGATCGGTCGCACCTTGATTGTCCCCAAGGTCCAACTGCCCAGCTTCCCAACCAAGCATCGCTAGAGAGCAGCCATGCGACAAGCCCTTCATATCTTCCGCAAAGACGTCAGACATTGCTGGCCGTATATCGCCGGTGTGGTGGCACTCACCGCAATGAACGCGTAGATGCGGAGCAAGATTGTACGCCCGGCTGCCCAGCGTTCTTACCCTCCCTCGCACGGTACCCGCACCACCACCCGATAAGCGCCCTCCGCCGCTGCCACATCTAGCCGCGCTCCCGTCCCATACCGCACTTCCAACCTCCGGCGGACTTGCGCCAGCCCCACTCCCAAGCGTTCCGGCGGCGGCGCGTCGGCATCGAACGGGTTGGTCACAACGATCGCCACTCCGTGCGCGTCGCGTCGAGCTTCCAGGCGAATCGTGCCGCCTTCCACCATCCCTGCGATGCCGTGCTTGACCGCGTTCTCCACCAGCGGCTGCAATAGAAGCGCAGGCACCGCGCAATCCTCGCAACCGGCTTCGATTTCGATTTCGACGCGCAGCCGGTCGCTGAAGCGCACCCGCTCCAGCTCCAGGTAATTCCGCGCCAGGTCCAGTTCCTCGCCGAGCGGAATCGTTGGCCGGCTGCCTAGCCCCAGGCTGATGCGCAGAAAATCGGAGAGGCGGATGCACATCTCGCGCGCCCGCACACCGTCCACCGAAGCCAGCGCCGCTATCGAATGCAGGCTGTTGAACAGGAAGTGCGGATGGATTTGCAGCCGCAGCGCCTGCAACTCGGCTTCGCGTGCCAGCGTGCGAGCTTCGGCAGCGCGCGCCTCGGACTGGCGCGATTGCTCAGCGGCTAGGGCGGCGTAGTGCAACCCGGTCGAAAGCAGGTAGAGCAGCGCGCCCACCCCGATCCAGAGCGGCAAGTGGCCGGTGGCATCGATCTTCAACTCCGCCGCCACCGCCCACGCGATGCCCGCCAATAGAAGCCCTCCCGCCGCCGCCGCGGCGCAGAACGTGACGGCCAACTCGGGAAGCGCCGCCAGCGTGAACGGCCGGCTACGGCACAAGTACCAGGGCGAGAGGCACGCGAAGGCATACACGAAGCACGCCGGCGCCATCACACCCGCGGCTTGCGGCAGGCGGAAGCCGCCGCCCGCCCAGGTCAGGTAGGTGAGCAGTGCGCCGGCCGGAAGCCACGCCAGCAAATAGAAAAGGAAGCGCCGCGACGCCAGGATGGGATGCATCGGCTAATTCTTGATGGTCACGCCGCCGAATACCGCCCCGCCCTTCACGATCAGCCGCTTGGGATTGGGAATCAGGTTTCGGTCCGGGTGCTGCGTATTGTCCGAGAATCCGCCAAAGGCGCCCGAGCCCCTCAGCTCCACTTCCCATGAGGTGGGGACCTTGATCTCCGCGCCGCCGAACACCGCGTCCACTTTCAGCACGGCGTAATCGCCCAGCATGGTGGCGCCGCGCAGATCGATCTCGAATCCGCCGAAGACACAATCCACCTTGCCGCCCTGAAAATCGGCACCGGTGATCACGCGCTTGCCACCCCCAAAAACGGCGGACTCGTGGAACCTATTCACGCGCCAGTTGAGTTTGCCCGGCCAGTCCGCGCGCCGGCCGCGCGTGCCGCCCCAGCCCATGCCCGGCCCGGCAAGCCGGTCCGTCAGCATCAAAACACCCACCGCGATCAGGATCAGCGGCCACAGATCGCCCCACCCCATGTGCGGAATGCCCAGGTTGCCCATCAGCAGGATGCCGCCGATGCCGATCAGAACTGCACCCACCACTTTGTCCTTCGTCTCCGGCTGATCCACCACCTTGAAAATGCCCCAGGCGATCAGCGCTACCGGCCAGTAGACAAAAATGTCGTGGAAGCGGATGATGTTCAAGTTGTTGAGAAAGAAGATAGCCCCGACCGAGATCAGCACTAGCGCCGGAATCCATTGTGTGGGCAGGCCTTCGTGAGGCTCGGGTTGGTTGTCTTGTGGTGTCATGACCTCTCCCTGCGCGGCCCGTTCAGCCGGCTGGCCAGCATCGACACACCCACCACGATCAGGATCGCCGGCCAGTAGACAAAGATGTCGTGGAAGCGGACGATGTGCATGTTGTTCAGTAAGAAGATAGTCCCGACGGCGATCGGCACCAGGCCGGAAATCCATCGGGCAGGCACACCGTGGTGCGCCCTAGACTGGTTGTCTTGTTGTGTCATGACCGTAGCGTACGGCGCGGCGCGGCGCGAAGCACTCGCCAATCGGCGAATGGCGGCTAGCCGCCGGTGAATGCCCAGGACACCGCGGCGGATGCCGGGCGTGAAACGGATTCGCCTTCCGCACCACTATCTTGACGGATACCTGGTGGGCGTTCGCCCTGGGTTCGGACGGAATTGCGCCCGAAACCGGCCGGCAGCTTACGGCAACTGAATTGCTCAGTCGATACGCAGAGAGAGGTGGAGAAGATGATGGTGGCAGCCGGACTTGGGGTTTTAGTGGTGATTTGCCTGCTCCTCGCCATGGTGGAGACCCCGCCGCACGTTGGAAGATAGTACACACCGGGGTCAGCCTGACACACCGGTGAGGCAGGTCCCCGACCTGCCAGCCTGGACGAAGCCCGGCCATGACGGTGTGTCGCGAACCCTTGTCAAACGCTGAAACTTCAGTCGCACGCCGAGGGCGTGTGCCTTGAGCCTCAGGCGGCGCGCGTTCCGATTATCAACCCGGCCGGACCGGGCATGCGGACACGGCGGATGGCAGTGAAGCCGGCCGCGCACATCCATTCCGTATATTCGGGTTCGCTGTAGCTGGCGCCGGCGCGCGTGCCCACCAGCATATTCAATGAAAACAGGGCGGCCGATTGCGGCGAGCACTTATCTGGATCGAGAATGAACTCCTGAATCGCCAGCCGCCCGCCCGGCGCCAGTGCGTCGTGGCAGCGCCCGATCAGGTGCGCGTTTTCCTTTTCATCCAGCATGTGGCAGACGGCGGAGACCAGCACCAGATCGTAGCCTTCGCCCAGGTGGTCGGTGCGCAAATCGCCAACGCGCGTGTGGACACGGGCGGCCACGCCCGCTTGCTCGATGTGACGCTGGGCCAGCGGCGCCACCGTCGCCAGGTCGAGAATATACGCCTGCAGCTCCGGATTGGCGGATGCGAAGGCGATCGAATAAGCCCCGGAGCCGCCGCCCACATCCAACATGCGCCGCACGCCTTCCACGCCCACCGCCGCCACCAGCGGCGCCGCGCGTTGGGCAGCGTTCCGGTGCATGGCGGCGATGAAAGCCTGCGTCCATTCGCCCGATCGCTCGGCCAGCTCCGGGTGGATCACGCCCGTGCCCGCGCGCACGCACTCGGTGAGCGTGGACCAGGTCTTCCAAAGCCCGGCCGTGTGCAGCAAGCCCGGCCGCGCGTTGTGTGGCGAACCGGCGGTGAAATGGCGGGCCGCTACGGGCGCATTGTGAAACACTCCGTCTCGCTTGGTAACCAGTTGCATCGATGCCAGCGCGTGCAGCAACATTTCCGTGGCCCGCGGATCGGCGTGAATGCGGGACGCGATCTCCGCCGCCGCTCCACCCTCGCCGATGGCGGTAAACACGTCGAGTTCGAGCGCCGTCAAAATGACGCGGCTCTGCCGGAAGCCGCGGATGCGCTCGTCCAGATCGTCCGGTAACGCGCCGCTGGCTTCCCGCGCGCGCAGCACCGTCAGCCGCTTCTCGCGGTTCGCGGCCATCTCCGCGCGAACCTCGTCGACGTCCCGCCGCTCCAATCGCGCCACCGCGCGGCCGTTGCGAAAGTGCTCTTCCACCAACTCGGGAGCATCCGCCGGCGTCACGCCGCGGTACCAGGTGCCCTCCGGGTAAACCACCATGTTGGGTCCGCTTTCGCATAGCCCCAGCGATCCGCAGGCGGTCACTTGCACCTGGCCTTCCAGCCCCCGTGCCGCCACCTCGCGCCGCAAGGCTTCGATCACCGCCAGCCCGCCGCGCGCCCCGCAGCTCGGCGCGCCCTCCGGCTTCTGCTGGTCGCAGACGAATACGTGATAACGAAATGGCTGCATAGCCATCCCTCCGTTCAAGAGCTTACCAAAGCGCACGACCGAATCTGCGACCGCCCAGCCCGCATTCGTAATGCTGCGTTTTCCCGGCCGGTTGGAGTGAGCGGGAGGAACGGCCAAGGACGTCCGCTCGGAGCTGGCTAGACGTCACTTCCGCGGCTAGCGCGTTTCCCAACCACCTGATCCCGTGAACCCGGCTTAGGTCTGTTTCGGGTCGATCCACTTATCGACCAAAGGCGGCTCGCATTCCAATAGCCGGCGGACCAGCGACTCCGGGCGACTGTCGGAAAGCACGATCCGGCGATGAACTGGTTTCAGAAAGTGCTCGTCCATTGCGTGGTCGAACAGGGCCAGAAGCTGATCGTAGTAGCCTTCGGTGTTTAGAATTCCGCACGGTTTCCGTTGTAAACCAAGTTGTGTCCATGTCAGGACCTCACAAAACTCCTCGAAGGTGCCATAGCCTCCCGGCAGTGCAATAAACGCATCGGACAATTCAGCCATCTGCGCCTTCCGCTCGTGCATCGAGCCAACTACGCGCAAATCGGAGAGTCCTGAGTGCGACACCTCCTTTTCGACGAGAGATCGCGGCATCACTCCGATGACCTCGCCTCCTGCCTTAAGCGCCGCGTCCGCCAGCTTTCCCATCAGCCCGACCTTCCCTCCGCCGTAAACAATCGCAATCCCGATCGCGGCAAGGTGCCGTGCCAGTAACGTTGCCGCTATCGCGTAGCTCTCACGGACACCTGAGCTCGAACCACAAAAGACGCAAAATCGCTTGGCCATTTGAAATTTAGGATATCGAAGCCGCGACATGGCCGCGTTGCCGTCTCGTTGATCTGGACTATGCGCGCTCCTCCGGCGGATGACGCACGACTCGGAGAATGCTTTCCACCGAACAGCCGCACCACCTTTTTACGGATCGCCGACCACACTCCATGAGAGGAGCGGCACGCGCAGTTAGCGTTAGACCCTACCGGACATCTCTGATTAAGCCGCCGAGCTGGTCAGGAAGTGGGCTGAGCCGTTTATCCATTCCCACATCGAACACATTGACACACGGTTGCCCCGTGGTCCTCGCTTGGGTGCAACCTGGAATCGGCCGGGGATCGCAAAAGAATGAAACCTGCCGCGGCCCGCGGCAGTAAGGTTATTGGTAGAGCATGACGGGGATGGTTGAAGCGGAACTCGAACGGTTCACACGGGGTGATATCGAGGCCTTCGAGACCTTGTTCCGGGCTTACCAGGGCGAGGTCTACGGATGGATCGTGAGGATCGTTCGCGATCCGGGCGCCGCCGAGGATCTCACGCTCGAAACGTTCTGGCGGATCTACCGGGCCCGCGCCCAGTTCGATCCCAACCGGCCGTTCGGAGCGTGGGCGCGCCGTATCGCCACCAATTTGACCCTGGAGTATCTGAGCCGGCGCCGCGCGGACAAGCCGCTCGACGAGCGTCTTCCGCCGTGCGCCGCACTGCCCGCCGCGCCCGACCCCGCCGTGGGCGCCGAGGTTCGCGCCAAGGTGATGGCCGCGTTTGGGGAGTTGCCGGCGAAATTGCGCGCCGCAGCCACTCTGGCCGTGATCGAAGAGACGCCCTACGACGAGATCGCGGGCGCGCTCGGTATTTCGATCAACGGCGTCAAGTCGCGCGTTTTTCGCGCGGTCCGGCTGCTGCGGAAGAGTCTGGAGAGAAAAGGAGTGCGTCCATGAACGAAATAGATCGGGCGATCGAGGAACTGCTGAAGCGCGCCGCGGGCGGAGCGGTCGATTGCAGGCTCAAACGCGATCTTTGGCCCGAAATGCGGCCGCGTCTTGATCGGCCGCCTCTCCGCGTTCCCTGGTGGGACTTGGCGCTGGCAGCCGCGCTGCTCCTGTTCCTGCTCCTGTCTCCGGAGACCGTCCCCGGCCTGCTTTACCAACTTTGAAACGAGGAACCCTGTTATGAAGAACCACCTCTACCTTCGCGCGTACATGGCCGGCGTGGCCCTACCCACCATGGCGCTGGTCCCGGTGCTGGCCGGCTTTGTGATCCTGCGCTTCGGCGCCAACGTGCTGATCCCGATCGAACGCGGCCTGGTATTTCCAATGGCAATCGTGCCTGGACTCTGGGGATTGTGGAATATGCTGTACCTGGTGGTGCGAAAACACTGGCGCATCCCGCTCGGCGTGTACGGCGCGGTGGTTCCCCTGTTGGTGGGCCCCATCGCGCTCGGCAACGCGTTCCTGCTTGGTTTCGACATCCCGCGCTCCGTCCTGGCCCTCCTCCCGGCCGGCGTCGGTGCCGTCATGCTCGCCTACTATCTGCTGTGGAAGTACGTGGTTGGTCTGTTCAACCGGGTGCTGGAGATCGACTGACAGCCGCGCGCACGTCGCGACCGGCCGCTCGAAAGGAAGGAACACATGGAAATGGTGATCGCGTTTCTTGCCAGAGTCGCCCTCCTGGGGCTTATCCTCCGGGCCTGTTGGTGGGTGTCAGATGCACCGCTTTCGAATGCTGCGAGTCTGACTTTCGTCATCGGCGGTGTGTTGTTGGTCTTCCCGTCTGTCTGGCTCGGGAGAAAGATACTCGACCAACGGGCGACCGCAAGCCGAGCCGTCTGGACAACCACGTTCGTGCATTTTGGGCTGGGGTTTTTCCTTGCCGTGCCGATCGTTCGAGCGGTCGGCACGCATCGGGACTGGCCGGGCCCGGAACTGCCCATACCGCCTGGAATCGGCCTGACCCTGGTCATCATTACCGGCGCGGCCTGTTTGTTGACGGTGGTCAACCTGGCCTTGAAAGGCTTCGGCGCGCCGTTCTTCATCGTCCTCAGCCGGAAACTGGCGGCCGATTGGCTCTATGCCCGGACGCGCAATCCGATGGCGCTGGCCGGGCTGGCCTTCTTCGTATCCTTGGGGATCTGGTTTCGGTCCGCGCTGTTCGTGCTCTGGACGCTCCTCCTGTTGTCGCCGGCGTTACTTGTGTTTTTGAAAGTGTATGAAGAGCGGGAACTGGAGATCCGGTTCGGGGCGTCGTATCTGGAGTACAAATCCAGAACGCCGATGTTGTTTCCGAGAAGGCAAAGAGGGTGATCTAAATGGCATCCAACAACACGCGTCCAGCCGACCCGAGAGTCCAGGTAAACAGTACGGCGTCAGGGAGGATCTACGCCTTCGGCTGGCAGGGTGGTTTCGCCATGATGGTCAATATGAAGGTTCGAAGTTGGGCCAAATACCGGTGGTCAGCCGTGGTGTCTTACGCCTGGAGTCCGTCCCATGACCAGTGTGGGACGCTGAGGCCGTTCGGAACATCATCGGCGGACTGGTGGTAGCGGGACATCGTTGTCGTGGTCGCCCAGGCGAAGTAGTCGTGCAGCACTTGTCGCAAAGCACCGTCGTTGGCTAGTCCGACATCGGCCAGAGCCTGGTCGAAGCAGGCAATCGCGCGGCGATCCATTTCATCGTGCTCCCCGTTCCCGCTGTGCATCTTGACAACGGTGGTCTCGTCACCATAGGAATCGGAATACGTGGTCGGGCCACCGAGTGCCTCGGCCCAGTAAGCGGCGAGTCGCTCGACATGCTGGGGGTGGAA
>CAZFOP010000124.1:0-9389 GCA_964520085.1 uncultured Solibacteraceae bacterium
CGCCTACATCATCGACGAAGGCCGCATCTTCCGCGGCGGCAGCCCCGAAGCCCTCGAGCGCGACCCTGAGGTGAAGCGCATCTACCTAGGCGAATCGTTCAAGCTGCGGCTGTAAGAGCCAGTGGGGCAGGCGTTTTCGCCTGCCAACTCCGCGAGCGATGACGGACGCTTCCGAGTAACGCCGCTGTTCAAGTTGGCATAGGCTCACATGAACTTTCGGCGCTTGAAGACCTCAACATCCTGTCGAGAAAGCAAAAACCACTCGCCCTTGGTGTTCTTCGCCGCAAAACGCCTGTGCCAGTAATCCTCTATCCCGTAGGCATCGTCCGTCGTGATGGCGTGAACCAATTCTAAGTCCTCCGGGAGTTGCAGTGATATCTGATCTGTCCGGCGCTCTACGAGCACGGCCTTGCCGATCTTGTAACGCTGCTCTCGCCCGAGCTTCAGCAGGCCCATATACACGTAACCTTCCTTCGTGCTGGCGGCGGAATCTGGTGCGAGCTCATCCGCAGGATCGTCGGATTTGCGTTTTCCAGCTATCCGCGCGACAACGGGTGCGCACAACGCCGCGACATCCTCATAACCGGGACGGTCCCCGCAGTACTCTAGAATCCTTGCGACAAACTCTCGTTTGGAGCCGAAGCGCGCGAATGTGTTGTGCCACGGGAAGCTATCATCGCCTCGGGCTTTCATCTTGATCTCTGTGGCGACTGGCAAGCGCCCGAGCTCGCGCGCAAGCCCGATGAACTTCTCGATTAGCACTCCCTCACTGTAGGCTGTCTGCAACATGTTGGGTTGAAATCCGGCTTCACGGAGCGCATCGCCCCATCGAGGCCAAATCTTGCCCCGCCAGTCGGAATCCTTTATCCCGGTCTCCCGAAGGAATTTCGCCGTTCCAAGTGGTGTTCCACCGTTTGCTTCGGCTGTCCGCTTGATCTCGCTCAGAATACGCTGTTTGTCCATCGCGTGGTCGGTGCGGCTTCTTCGCCGCCCTCACAATTCTACCGCCCTCGCACGCCAAGCGGCCTCGCTCAGCTCGCCTCCGGATTCAACGTCCGGTTCACATGCTCGGGATCGCGGGCAATCACGGTCAGATAGGCTCGCGTGGGCTGGTCGGGTTCGGCGCGGCCCTGATCCCAATCGCGGAGCGTGCCCAGCGGAATGTGATAGCGGGCGGCGAATTCCTCCTGCGTCAGATCCAGGGCGCGCCGGATGATTTTCGCTCCAGGCGTCCGGCGCGTCCGCTTGAAATCAGCAGGCGAGCTTCCTGCCCGGAACTCGTTCGAAGTGCCGGCAGTTTCGTCCAGAACCAGGATCCTATTCACTGCCGCCAGCGTTTATTAGTTACGCCGCATCCCCGCCGGACGCTTTCCCTCTTATTTCTAGCACCGCGGCTAAGAGGTTCTCTTCCGGCGAGCCGCCTCGAAAACCTCGCACCAGCCAGAGGTTGTACGCCAAATCGACAATCTCCCGGTGCGTCGGGGACACAAGAACATCTTGCCGGATGGGAATGACAACTCCAGTGTGCTTTGCCATGGTGCTGTTACGCCTGTCGGTTGTACTGTCAATTCCAATAACAGGGGCGTGACCTTAATGCCCTACTCGGAGGAAGTAGGTGCTGAGGGAAGGCACGCCCCTGCTTGAACCGGACCCCACGCCGATCCAAAACCAGAACGGTCCAAGAACTTCTACCGCCGATCCTTCCGCGGCCTCCTGGCCCGGTACATGCGCCGCAACTCACGCTCACAGTATTCGGCGAACGTGGAATCCTGCCGCTGCACGGCATATCGGAACTCCAGAAGCAAGTTATTGAAATCGTGGTCTCGCTTGTCCTCGGAATTCAGCTTGTGCGTCCAACTCGCAGCCATGAAAAAACTTTGGGTTGATTTCATACGGACAACCTTCCGATCCGCACACACCAAACCGCCCCACTACGGACGCATCACCCGTTTATCCCTTCCGATTTTGGTCACGGATTGTGCCGCTGCTTGTGTTGCCTCGCCGCAGAGGAGTTCCCGTCTCCCCTGTAAGGCCCGAGCCACTTGTTGAATCCGGTACCGACCGTGCCCAAAAGTGTATCACTCCGTCTCGTGCCTGGCTGTTCAAAACTGACCACTCCGGGACGGCCCGGAACATCGCGGACGGCAAGACTTCCCGTTGCGCCATTTCCAAGGCAGGCGGGACGATCGGCCCACCGGCTCAGGCGATCTTCATGCCCGGAACCCGGCGCGCATCCGAGCCGCGACCGGAGGAAGCGGTCTTCGTAGCCTTTCGGAACCAAGCCTTCTATCCGCGCGATTCTCCGTGCAGCCGCTTCGCCACATCCTCGCGGAAGCGGTCGATGAAAGAGAGCACGTAGGCGGAGATGGACAGCGTGGGATCTTCGATCAGCGGAGTTAGATCCATGGCGAAGTTCAGTGCGGATTCCTGGTCCGTCGCATGCGATGCGAAGTAAGTGGCATGAGCCAGGCGGCGGCCGGCAGTGGCGAGGTCATAGCGCTTGCCGCCGGAGACTTGCGAATCGAAAACGCCCACCAGCGCGGCGGCGATGTTGGAGCGGGCGGAAACCGGCAGCGCGCGCTTGTCCTGGTCGGGCAGCCAATCGAGATCGCGCCACACTTCGCAGCCATAGACCGCGCGCGGGCGTGTATCCTCGCGCACCGCGCGCAGCGCCGCAATGGCTCGCAGAGCGGTCGCAACGTGCGTATCGTGCTTATCGGCCAGATTGTGCAGATAGACTATCTCCGGCTTGGCGGCGCGCAGGATGGTGCACAGGTCGCCAATCACCGCGCCAGCCGGGTCTTTGACTTGGGCACTCGTATAGCCGAGCTGGATCTGGCACGCGTAGTCGCCAACGAACGCCGCTTTGCGCTGCTCCTGTATCCGCACGCGTTGCATCTCACCGTCAGTTAGATCGGCGTAGATGCCGGAGCGCGGGCTGCCGGCGCCGTTGGTTGCTACCACGCCGGTGAACCAGCGGTCGGTGCGGCCGAAACATTCGGCGATGCCGTGGTAGGACATGATTTCGATGTCGTCCTGGTGCGCGGAAATCGTCAGGTGCGTGGTGCGGGCCAGCGCCTCGGCGGGGGGCAAATTGTCGGGAACGAATACGTCAACGTGCGGATTGTCAGGGAACATTCGGAATCTCCGTGGATGGGATGGCGGGAAGGCTGGCGGCGGCGATGGCCTGGCCGTGGCGCTTCTCCTGCTCGCCCGGAATGTGAAAGCGGATGTGCTCGGCCACGTCGGGAAACTCGGCTGACAGCACGCGGCGCGCGGTCGCCAGCAGCAGTTCGCCGCCGGTGCCAGTCATCACGCGGCCGAGGACCAAGAGGTTGCGGACCTGGTAGAAATCCGCGAGGTGAGCGATGGTGTATCCGAACCAGACGCCGATGGTTTCGAAGATGCGCAGCGCGCGGGCGTCGCCCGAATCGGCCAGGCGCTGTACCTGTTCGAGCTTCACCGGCAGCGGCATTTCCTCCGGCAACGGAATGCCCGCGGGCGCGAGCAATCGGCCGACGGCTTGCTGCGAGAAATACTGCACGCCGGCGCCTGCATCTCCGGACCATTCGTCGACCGGCGCGCCGGGACGGTAGTCGATGGGTGCGAAAGCCAGCTCGTTGAGCCAGCTCGTAATGGCGCCGCGCGGCGTCACATATCCTGCGGCCAGACTGCTGCCCATTGACACGCCGAGCACTGAGTTGTCGCCGAGCGCCATCGAGCCGGCAAGCGCGGTGACTTCGCCATCGTTCGCCACCTCGAAAGGAACGCCCCAGGCGGCGCCCAAATCGAGAAAGAGATTGCGAATCCGGACTTCGAAAAGATGCTGCGGGACGCCGCGGTAGAGCGAGCCGACCCGCACCCGATTGTTGACGTACACGCCGGCCGCGCTGCCGCCGATGGCATCGACGTGCGGAAGCTGGGCGGCGGCGCGGCGAAGCGAATCCTGGATGCCATCGATGTGATACTGCGGGTCGGATTGGGCGGAAGGATTCCACGGTGTCTCGTCGCTCCAGACGGCGCGGCCGTCGACCACGGCGGCGCATTTGCGATCGCTCGCGCCGAGGTCGAAGCCAATACGGCAGCCATCCAAGTGACGGCCCAACGCGGCGGTGGTTTCGCGCTCTTCTGGGATGGCATCGGCGGCGACGCTTTCGATGCTGAACGGCTGGCCGTACACGCGTTCGCCCATGAATCGAGAATCGAAGGCGCGCGCACCCGCATGCGAGTAGACGGCGCCGAGGTGGTCGGCCAAGCCGGGCGCGGCCGCAACCATCACCCGGCAGCCGCCTTTTTGCCACAACAGAAACTTCAGCAGCCGTTCAGCGTAACGGCAATTCCATTCGACGTTTGCGCCCCGATGCGGCAGAATGGCCGTGCGGTAAACCGAAACCGAACCATCGCCGCGCTCCAGCGCCATCGCGAGCGGCGCGCCACCGGCCTCGCTTACGCACGCGCGGTAAGCGCGGTTCCACAACGCCGCGGGGACGAACTCCGGATCGAGCGGCGGCTGGAACCGGGGCGCAACGATAGTCGGCATAGCCAATCTACATGGTGCGACGGGGAGCGGCCGTCTGTCCAGGGAGCGCGCCACCGGGCCAGGGCGTCCGTGGGAACAATCCTTCCCACGGGATCGGCATTGAGTTGAAAACAATCAAAACCAGTGCAAATCGTGGGCCCGATCAGACCCACGGGGCTTCACTCGGCCAAAACGAAAACGGGCTGGCCAAACTACCTACTTCCCGATTCCACTGTGGCACGGGAGGGCAGCAGACGCGGCATCCGAAAACCTAAAACGGTTAGCAAGCTGAATGTATACAGAGAATTAGAGATATTTTTGAAAGTGGTGATTGAAGATAGACCCGGAGGCTGCGCGAGGGTTGGTGAACTGCGCGTATCGTGGGATACGTGGGCGGATGGGATTGGTGAAACTGTGCGGCATAGGACATTGCGCGTGCCGCCTGTCGCGATGCCGGTGAATGTGTTCCTGCGTCCGATAATCTGCGTGCCGCCAAAATCTTTACCACCGCAGGTTCGAAAGCGATACAATCCAATCCAATGAGATGGCGCCAAGCATATTCCGGGACATCCGGCAGCCAGCGCGTTGGGTCGCGAGCGGAGAGGGGTCTCTGGCGAATGCGGGTGAGCAGCGCGTTTGGCATGGTGGCGCTTTGCCTGATCGTGGCAGGGTGCGAAACGCAGAAGCAGTACGCCAGCCTGGCGGATTTGGGTAGCGCGTATGCCAGTGCCCTTGATCGCGTGCTGGTCCTGGCCGGGACCGCGAGTGTGGACGCGACGTCGGAGCGCCTGTTGCAGGATCGCGATATCGCTCCGCAGACCGCCGCGAGTTACCAGAAGCTTTCCGACATCGATGTGAAGCGGCTGGCACTCATCGACGATCTCAGGAAGCACGTGCAGTTCCTGGGGGCCTACTTTGGATTGCTCAAACAACTGGCTGCGTCCGACGCGCCGGCCCAATCCGGTAAGACTCTGGAAGGGACCGCCAGCAGTGTTACGATGCTCGGCAAGCGGCTCCGCAAGAACGACCTGGCTCTCGGCACGGATGTGTTCACGACGCTGAGCAAGATTGCGGTATCGGGTGCCGTCCACGGCGCGCTGAAAACGGAGCTAACCCTGCGAGGCGACACGATTCGGACGGAGTTGAACACGGAAGAGGTGTTGCTGGCGGCATTGTCGGGCGATATCGAACATGCCATGGCCACCACCAGGGAGATCCGCGAGGCGCGTTCGGTGATCGGTCCATTTATCGCTGCCGAACCAATCAAGAACTACGACGAGTGGATCGCCAGCCGCAAGGCGGTACTCAACATGAATTCGCCGGCGGTCGAACTGGCTGCCGCATCGACGGCGCTGGGCAAGCTGCGCGAGACTTTTGAAGAACTGATGGGCGGCAAGCTGGACGACGATCAGATTCGGGCGCTCGAAGGCGACTTCCAGACGATGACCGCGGTTGCCGATACGGTGAAGAAATGCCCATGACGCGCGACGAAGTGCTGAAAGAACTCCGCGACCTTGAGAAGCAGGTGCGCGGGGCCGACATGATTCAGTTTGTCAAACAACAGGCGGTCGGTTTGCGGGGGCAATTCGCCGCCGATCTGGCAACGCTTTCGGCCTCCATCGGCGCGATCGAGAACGCACAACTCGCCGACATAGCCAGCCGGCTGGGCAAATTGTCGGGCGCCCTCAAGGCTGGCATCAAGGATCTTCACGATTCACTCGATGCCGTGGACAGGACGGTCGCGATTTTCACGGCTCTCGGAACGGTGGTTGGGCTGGCCGCGAAGGCGGCGGGTTTGGCCGCAGGGTGATGAGCAGGTGGGAGGTCCCGCGGATCGGGCTGTCGCCTTGTCCCCAGGGAAATGCGTCTGGATGCTGTGAAATAATCGGCTTTCGGTCGGTTTTGCCCAGCGCAAGCAGCTGGAAGCATTTGAGGCCGAAAATGGTCCTGCCGATTTTTTCACACGTTCCTGTCCACTCTGTGTCCCCTCGATCAGGCCCAACGTGGCTCGTTTCAGCGGAGCGAGCCACGCGAACAGCCTGCTTCCCGATCCTACTCTGGCACAGGAGGATGATCGGCAGAGTGTCCGGGGATCTGGGATATGGCGTAATGCCTATGGGGACAATGATTTGGGGAAAACTTGCAAAAGTGGTGAATGAATCATGTAATTAGTTATCGTCACCGACTTCCACATCCGTCCCGCGCTTCCCCATTTTGTCGTACCTCTTTGTCAGCTACAAGTAATCCCGCCGCTGCCGCACGTAAAATTGTAGGACCCAAGTTTGTTACCGGACAAAGAGACACTGGTCAGTTTGCTCAAGCTCAGGGAACACGTCCCAGTCCCTTGATCATTCTCGACCCCATAAGCCCCGTTCCCAGAGATGTTATCAGTCGAAAACGTTATCGAGGTTGAGCACACACCTAAGTCGTCGCCAATCGACAGTCCGCTCGATGCATTGTTTACGATCTGATTGGCTGCGAAGCCGGACTCATTCCCGACTGTTAGCGAAGACACACCGTTCGCGGTGATCCCATACCAGTTATGGTTCTGGATTTGGTTGCTCAGGATCGCATCGCTGGCGTTAGCGCCATAAATCTCGACGCCATTGCTTTTGCAGCCAGGCAACATTTCGCCTTGACTCCATCCGCCATCCATCCAGTTGTTGTTAACGGTTACGAACGAGGAATATCGGTCCACCATGACCTGTCCCCCAGGATTTCCATCGCCGCACTCGCGGTGGTTCTCATAGAACTGGTTCCACTGGATGCTAGCTGTGGTCGTACTTTCCAGGCCGACCGCACCCCCGCCGGTAGCCTGGAAAAGGTCTTCGTAAACGCCCGTGCCCGATACGTACCAGGATAGTAACGCGCCCGTATAGTCGGAGAAGAAATCGGTATATGTGACGGCTGTATCGTTAGCCGTTTGGAGCGCGTAGTTCGGCGCATTCTGAAGCTGACAATCAGTAACTAGAATCGCGTAAGGGGACGAGGGTGAACTGTTAGAGAGGTTGAGGTCGATGTAATAGGTAGCGCACCGTGCCCGCCGGCTGTGGGGTCGAGCAATTCAGGCTAGGACTGACCCAAATGTAGCGATTCCCGTCAAATATGAAGTTCTCGATCGTTACGGACTGAACAGAGCCCTGCAGTGACATGAGGCTGTACGTACACGCTGGCGTGCACGAGGTGTCATTCCGAAGCAAGGTGGTCGCAAGCGCACTTCCTGACAATGTACCTGTGATCGTGTCACCCGTGCCGGACACTACGAATGGCTGATAGTCCGGGCCTGAGTCGTTGATAGGTGCTAAGGTCGTCGATGTAGTAATACGGTATGTCCCAGCATTTAGTTGGCACGTCGTATTGCTAGTGGCGATGCAGGCACGGAAGGCCGCCACGCCTGACGCGAAGCAGCAGTGCGCTGCAAGAGACACGAGAAGAACGGGGATAACGGCGTAAATCTTTCGAACGAGGCGATCAGTTGGGGTCATTTTGCTAATATATCCTTTCATGGGCTCTTTTGGTTCTTGGCTGGACTGTTCCGCATCCGCGTCATGGCTGTTTGGCAGCGATGGCTGAAAGCCGCTGGACTCCGTCGGCACTTAAACTTGAAAGCAGGCCGGCGGTCGCATTAGTCAACAGCTGCTGTGCCCTCTGGTTGAAAAGGGTTAGGTTCTCCCCGTCGGTGGCCGTCGCGCTCGGTCCGAGGGCTATAATCGCCGCGGCCTGCTGATTGATTGGCGCCATGGCGACCGCAAGCGACGCGGAGGCACTAAGGAGGACACTTGCGTCGGAGGGCGCCAAGCCCGACCGATCGACAAAGGCTGCTTGACGTCGAGAGGTCTCGTCGGTCGGCCGGCCAATACCGGCCATTTGCAAGAGGACGTGTCTGCAAAAGTTAGCCTGTTGAGAGGGCGTTGGGGCGACGGTTTGGCCGAAGGCGATTCCTGCAAATGCGGCCGCGAGAATGGCGGCGCCGCCAAAACCGCGAGCCACACACCTCACTAAAGGCTCCATAGGCAGGTGCATCGTTCGCGCAATGTTTTCACCGCGAATTGGCACTACTTGTGGTTTCATGTATAACAAGTCTCCAGTATACTTATATCATACAAATTTACCGATAGAGCACCTTTTCTTATGAGGATGGAGGAAGATAGATGAAAACAAACAATATAGAGTAACTATCTATTACATTATTGGCTATATGAAGCGTTCGCGCCCTGCTTCGCGCTGCTCCAGCATGGCATGATCTGTTTGTCGGTGAGCGGTCTCTTCATCGTCTTTTGGGACTCCACTTCGTCGTCGTTCTCACTTCCGCCGGCACCGAAGATCCCCAATTGCCGTTAGTGGCGACTATCGAATGTCGCACAGAGTCTCGCAATTCGATCTGGAAGGATCCTTCGGCGGACGTGCCGTGCGCTGGTCGTTCGGTGCGCACGTTCGCAGGAATATGTTCTCGCGCCGGTTCGTCCGGTCGAGTGATCGCCAGGTTTCGGTACTACTTCAGGTCTGGGCCAACGCCGAAGGCCCTTCCCAATCGAAGCCACCGGGAGGACTTCAGGGCGTCCAAAATAGCACGCGCGCCGGACAGGTGCTTCACCAACTCGGTTACGCCGCTGGCGTTCAGTGTGAACGGCGCCCGCGCAGCGATCACGGGCAGCGAACACGGGCTCGCGAAGACGACACCGAAACTGCGGTTTCCGGTAGTGTCGAACCGCACGATTGGGAAGCCGGCGGCGGCCAGCCCCGTGCGGATGCTCTCCTGCGAGAAGATGCGGCGCTCCAGCGTCGAGCCGGTTCCGCCGTGGAAGGTGAGCTGGTCGAATACGCGGTACTCGCCACTGGCCGAGCGGCTCACCAGGACGGTTCGGCCGTC
>CAZFOP010000125.1:0-9374 GCA_964520085.1 uncultured Solibacteraceae bacterium
TTCGAGCCCCGTCACCGGCCGCTTGCAGCGCTTCTTCGGCGTCAGCCGCCTGCGTATCGATCCGACTCTTCCCGGCACCGAATTCAACGGCACCGCGCGCGTGACATTGGAGCAGCAAGTGACTCCCGACATCACCTTCACTTACATCACCGATGTCACTACGAGTAACCCACAGGTAGTCAGCGTAGAATGGGCCTTCGCCAAGCAATGGTCGGTAGTAGCCCAGCGCGACGAAAACGGCCTGGTCGGCATGGACATACTTTTCAAGAAGAGGTTCTGACGGACCAGCCGTGGCTGTGTAGCGCGTCTGTGAGGCGACTTCACACTCCGTTCGCCATAAGTCGCTGAGTATGACTGCTCATCTTATGGCATGCTAAGTGCTCCAGCCGAAACATGCTAACTCGACACGACACTCTTGTCGTGGCACTTAGTTTTTCCATTTCCGCTTACTCGCAGAGCCTTTCCATCGGTCTGATCGGCGGGGCCGCGGTTACCGATGGATACCGCACGCAGACTGTACCCGAAGCCGGAGACGATTACTTCATCGGCACGCGGGTCTTTTCCACCTCGAGGGACTTCCTGGCGGGAGCGTCTGTCGAGATACGATTCACGCCCCATTGGTCGATCGAAGGCGATGGCATGTTCCGCGAATTGCACGCCTCCTGGGCCGCCGTCGAAACCGATGGCACGCTCAACAGCGTCTCGCCATTTCACACCGTCACCTGGGAATTCCCCGTGCTCGCCAAGTACCGCTTTCGCCTCGCGCGTATCAGCCCGTTTCTGGAGGCCGGCCCGTCGTTTCGTTCCGCCGGAAACCTGAACGGCGGCCCGCCATCGCACGCTGGTTTCACGGCCGGAGTTGGGATCGAGAAGAACCTGCGCGGTCTCAAAATCTCGCCCGTCGTGCGCTACACACGCTGGGCGGCGAGCCAAGCCCCGTATGGGTTCATACCCGCCACCATCAATCAGAACCAGGTCGAGTTGCTGGTCGGCTTCAGCCCAGCCAGCGAATCCCCCGGGCTGACCCGGTTCGGCGCCGTTTCCGTGGGTGCGCTGGTGGGCACGAACCTGACGGGAGACTACAATGGGCTGACCGCGGGCTCCACCAATGCCAAGAGCCTGATCGCGGGTGCGGCTTTCGAGGTTCGTTTGCCACGTGCGCTTGCCGTGGAAGTGGATGGTATCCACCGGTCGATCGCTTACTCTGAAGAGAGCGTCTACCCCGATGGAGTGACCGATCACTTTCGCGAAGCTTTCGGCACCTGGGTGTTTCCGCTGCTGGCGAAGTACCGGCTGCCGTGGAGCGCGCACGGCTGGCGCCCATTTATCGAGGCCGGGCCGGCCTTCCGATCAGTGGGATCGCTCGGGGATTCCGCGCACTATGGCGCTCTGGCTGGCGCCGGCATCGAGGCCAGATGGCGCCGCTTTCGCATCGATCCGGCAATTCGCTATACGCGCTGGGGCCCGGACCGTTTCCACAACGACGGCGACCCGTCGCGCAACCAGCTTGACCTGCTGGCTGGCATCACTTTCTGAGGCGGCGTTGGCAATCTCGCACGGCTTCGCGTCGATTGGCGTTTGAGGCCGCGATTCGGTCGCGCCGTCCCGTCCCAGCGAGCGACCGGGCTGCGCAGCCCCGCTATTGCCGTTTCGCCTCGCGTTGCGGCCCTTCGTGCATCAGCATCTTGAGCAGGGTCTGGTAGCCGATCTCCTTGTGGCGGGCGATCTGGCGAGCTGAGGCATCGGGCATCTCTACCGCCCCGGCCCGAAGTACCGGTAGTGCCCGGTGATTTTCCAGTTGAACAAGACGTCTTCCATCCTGGGGCCTTGCCCGATATTGTGGACCACCATGTAGCGTCCGCTTGCCCACGTTTTTTCGTCCACCACAATTCCGATATGAGGCACGTTCCCTCCAAGGTCCCACGTGACCAAATCGCCGGGCGCGTAATCCTCCGCCCGGCTGGTGATCCTCAGGGTTTCTCCCTTGCGCGAGAAAAACACCATGAGGTTCGGTACGCGCCGGTGATCGATGTTTGCGTCCGGACTCGAGGATAGCCACTTCCACCTGTGGGGATACGCCGAAGGATTCTGCGTTATGTCTTCGTGGACTTCCTTTTGCAGATCCACTCCGACCGCGCGGTAGGCTCGAATCACCTCGTCCGTACACACCCCCGTGCCGGCAGGCACATCTCCGCCCGGATAGGGAATCCGCACGTACGCCGGGTCGTACCTCACTGTATGATGCGTTCGCTCGACTGCCGCAGCCGCCAGCCGTTTCAGGAATTCCTGGCGGACACTCGATTCACCCGCATTCGCCGCGGCCGAGGCGACAACCGCCGCGAGTATTGCGGTCAGTACCACCTGCACCATGGGCCTGTTTTTTAGAGCCGACACAAAGACCTCATATTGTGCAACAGCAAATACTCGTACCGGTGGCCAGCGGGGCTGGCGAAAATAAGGTCGAGATGACTCTCGATCCTGCACGCAAGACTGCGTGCGCCACATTTCACTGCACCGCTACCGTTATTCCCGGTTGGCTTTGCGCGGTTCCGATGGTGATTACAACTGGCTGAAGGCCCGGCGTCAGGCCGGACGGAACCGTCAGATTCACCTGAATCACGCCGTTCACCAGATCCGGAGCCGGCCCTGCATAACCGACTTGCGCGTTCACTCCACCGATGGTTGCCGTAACGGGTTGGGTGACCAGGCTCCCTGCGCCCTTCGCCGGCGCGCCATCCGTCGCGCCTCCTGCCACGGCGCCGCCGCCGGTGCCGAAGATCTGAATCACGCTGCCGGCGGCGGCCGGATTGGACGCGCCGTTCACCGAGTAATCCTGGTTCAAAATGGCGCCGGGACCGCTGCCGCTCGCATTGAGAGCGAAGATCGCCGGCACGGCCGCGGCGACCGGCATCGTCACCGTGTTCGAGGCCACCGAGGGGCCGGCGAACCATTCGCCGTCGGCGTTGTATTGATACTGGACCGCCGTCTGCTGCTTGCCCGCAACGTCGAATGGCACAATGGCGCTTACCTGGCCGGCCACTGCGTACACCAGCGGCGCAGGCGTTCCGTCAAAGAGCACCTGGACGCCCTCCAGGTTAGTCGAGAAATCGCCGTTCGAATCCAACTGGTCGGTGACCAGGCTGGCCGGTCCGAAATCGTAGCCGGCGGCGAAGATCGTGACGAGTTCTCCTGGCGCAACCGAGCTGCCCTGATACCCGGCGGCATTCACCACTTCAGTGGTTTTCAGCACAGGCGCCGGCGTGGCCGTCTGCAGAGCGGTGAGCAGCGCGTTGAAGGCCGGCGTCGGCTGGTAATTAAAATCGAACGGCAGCGCCGCGCCATAACCTTTGAAGACGCTTGGAATCCACGAATCGTTGTAGGAGACGCCCCAGACCTGAAACGCCGTGCAGTTGGGCTGTTCGAGACACACCGTCAAGATGTCCTGATACACCTGCGCCTGACTCGCTAAGTCGGCCGACGAGGCGAGCCCGCTCGAATTCACCAGCAGCCGCACGTCCATTTCCGTGATGTGCACCTGAATGCCGAGCGCCGCCAGCGCCTGCATGTTCTGCGCCAGGCCGGCGACGCTCGGGTAGCCGCCGAGTTCGAGGTGCATTTCGAAACCGACGCCGTCGATGGGCACGCCGCGGTTGACGAAATCCGTCACCATGGCCAGAACGGCGTCGAACTTGGCACCCGGGCCTTCGATGTTGTAGTCGTTATAGAACAGCAGCGCGTTGGGGTCGGCTGCATGGGCCCAGCGGAATGCCTGCTCGATGTAGCCTGTGCCGCTTTGGCCTATGCCAGGCTGGTTGTACCAGATGGAGTTCCCGAGCGTGGATGGTGTTGTATCGGTGAACGCTTCGTTCACCACGTCCCAGGCGAACACCTGGCCGGCGAAATGCGTCACTTCGGTGTTGATATGGTTCTGCAGCAGCGTTGCCATCTGTGCCGGCGTGGCGGTCTGCGCATACGGCGCCAGCCAACCTGGAAGCTGGTTGTACCAGCAAAGGTTATGGCCCCGCACGCGCATCCCGTATTTCTGCGCGAATGCGACCAGTTCGCCGCCCGGCTGGAAGTTGTACGTGTTGAGCGCGGGCTGCGTCACGTCCCACTTCATGGCGTTGCCCGGTTCCAGCATGTCGTATTGAGTGGAGAGAATGTCGACGTAATTGGCATTCGTCGTCAGCGGATCGGTCTCGCCGTATTCATCCGCGGAGGCGGCGGCGCCGATCAGAATCCCGCGCGCCGAGGCTGCCTGCCGTAGCGTGGTCTGCGCGGCCAGCGGAGCCGCTCCCGCCAGCACAATCGCCATCCAGGCGGCCAGCCTGCGTAACTCGATTCGTCTTCCCGTGTCGCGCTTCATAATGGTCCTAAACCATCCATGATAGCCCGCCCTCAAGCCTTCAGCCTTTTCGCCTCCGATTTGGTTTACTCTATCTGTTTGGATAAATTATGACTTCTTACCTTGCTTTAGCGATTACGAGCACGCGGATCACCGGCATCGACTGGCTGGTGATTGCGGGTTACTTCGGAATTCTGCTTGGCGTGGCCACCTGGGTGGTCCGCAAAGGAAAGGACTCCTCGACCGATTATTTCCTGGCCGGACGCAATCTCGGCTGGTGGGTGATTGGCGCTTCGATCTTTGCGTCCAACATCGGTTCGGAACATGTGGTGGGACTGGCCGGTCAGGGCGCCACCAGCGGCGTCGCCATGGCGCACTACGAGCTCCACGCCTGGGCACTGCTCCTGCTCGGGTGGGTCTTCGTGCCGTTCTACATGCGGTCGAAGGTATTTACCATGCCGGAGTTTCTGGAACGGCGCTTCAGCGTGCAATCGCGCTACGTGCTGTCGATCGTCTCGATCGTCACTTTCATCGTCACCAAGATCGCGGTTGGCATCTTCGCCGGCGGCGTGGTGTTCAGCACTCTTTTCCCCGAAGTGAAACTGCATGTGGCCGGTTTGAGTATCGACAGCTTCTGGATCGGCTCGGTGGCCGTGATTGTGCTTACCGGCCTATACACGATGCTCGGCGGCATGCGCGCGGTGGCTTATAACGACGCGGTGCAGGTGATCGTGCTCATCTGCGGGTCGGCGCTACTCACCGGTTACGGTCTGGTCAAGCTGGGCGGCTGGAGCGAACTGCGCCACATCTGCGGTTCGGACATGTTCAACCTCTGGAAGCCGCTGGTACCCGCCGGCGTGCAGGGTACCTGGGCTCCCGTGATGGTGAAGAGCGCCGCCGGCCACGTCATCAAGCAGGCATGGTATTTCAACGATAACTTCCCGTGGCTGGGCATGCTGTTCTGCGCACCCATCATCGGCATGTGGTACTGGTGCACGGATCAATACATCGTGCAGCGCGCGCTGGGCGCCCCCGACCAGACCACCGCCCGCCGGGGCAGTATTTTCGCCGCGTTTCTGAAGCTTTCGCCGGTCTACCTGTTCATCGTGCCGGGCATGGTGTGCTACGCGCTGGCCAAGAGCGGCAAGGTTCCCGGGTTGGACCAGATGATAGGCCCCGATGGCAAGGCGATTGCGTCGGTTGCGCAGGGATCGTTTCCCATGATGGTCGAGTACCTGCTGCCGCCCGGCTTGCGTGGCATCGTGGTGGCCGGCCTGCTCTCGGCCCTGATGGGTTCGCTCGCCGGCGTCTTCAACGCCTGCTCGACGCTATTCACGGTGGATCTGTATCAGAAGTGGAAGCCGGCCGCCAGCGAGCACCAGATGGTGCGCACGGGCCGCATCGCCACGGCGGTGATGGTGCTGATCGCGCTGCTCTGGATTCCGGTCATCAAGGGCGCGCAAGGACTATACCTGTATTTGCAGGGCGTGCAGGGCTACCTGGCGCCGCCCATCTTCGTGGTCTTCTTCTTCGGCGTGTTCTTTAAACGGCTCAACGCGAAGGGCGCGTTCTGGGCCATGGTGGTGGGCTTCGCGCTGGGCATCTTCCGCATGTGCGTGGATACGCCGGTGACGCTCGGCCTGGCCGGACTGAAGGGCGGATATGAACCAGGATCGTTACTTTGGATCGTCAACAACACCTTCTTCCAATACTTCAGCGTATTGATCACCCTGGTTTCGGCGGTGGTTATGGTGGGGGTGAGCCTGCTGACCGAAGCGCCGGAGTACGGCCGGATTCAGAGCCTCACGTTCGCCACGGCGACCGCCGAAGACAAGGCCAAGACGCGCGCCAGCTGGGGCTGGAAGGAAATCGCCGGATCCGCCGTGGTGCTGGCGGGCGTCATCGGCTCGTACCTGTACTTCCGCGGGTAAGAGTTCGGCGGGAAATCGATCGAATAACCGGCCGCTCTGAATGCGAGTCGGAGCCGCTCGCCGTCAGGGAGCGGTTGTCGATCATACTTCGCTCGTTTCTCTGAGGCGAGACCTATATCAGCAAGGGCATGACCGACAGCATCAATCGCTTCGGCGGCGCGAACCGCGCTGAAAGCTGACACCCGCCACCACGAGAACCAGGAAACGTCGAGAAGGATCTCGACGCTTCACGCGCTCGAGCGAAGTCTCCGCCCCAGCGAGAGGCGCGTCGCGGATCTGTCCGGTGCCGATCATGGCCTACGGACTGTTCAGTCCCTGCCCGACCAGACCTTGGCGTGCCGCCGGAAAAACGATACACTTGTTCCGGAGTGCCTATGTCGAAGTGTTTTCTGCTTCCGCTCATTTTCCTGGCGTGCGCTGCACTGCCAGCACAGACCGCCGCCGGTTCCATTCAGGCTACCGGCACCGCTACTCTCAACGTCAATCCCGACCAGGTGCAATTCAGCGTATCCGTGATCACCAATGCGTCCACCGCCAACCAGGCGGCGCAGCAAAACGCGGCTCAGACCAACGCCGTGATTGCCGCGCTCAACCAGGTACTGGGACAGGCGGGCAGTATTCAAACGGCCGGCTATTCGCTATACCCGCAGTACAGCAACTCGGCGAATCCTTCGATCGTGGGCTACACGGTTTCGAACTCGCTTCAGGTCACAACCACCGTACTCGCCCTGGCCGGACCGTTGATTGACGCCGCGAACCAGGCCGGCGCCAATAATGTTGGTGGGCTGTCGTTCGGATTGCAGGATCCCGATCCCACCGTGCAACAGGCGCTGACTGCCGCGGCGAAACAGGCGCTGGCGCACGCCGGCGCCATTGCAGCCGGCCTCGGCGCCAAGGCAGGAGCGCTGATTTCGGCTGAGCAGAACACCTCCGTGAGTCCTGTGCAGGGACCGGTGACGGCCGGGTCCGCAACCGCGACACCCGTGCTTACCGGCACGGTTAGCGTCAGCGCCACGGTAACCGTCACCGTAGCGCTTTCGCAGTAGGCAGCTCGTTGTTCCGCCACCTCACCCCGATGTCGTAACCTGAGAAGCATGGCAACCGATGAGACGGCAACACTGGGTGGGGGATGTTTCTGGTGCATCGAGGCTGTGTACCAGCAGATGGAGGGAGTGCTCGCAGTCGAGTCCGGCTATATGGGCGGGAGACTCGCAAATCCAACTTACCAGCAGGTCTGCTCCGGCGGGACCGGCCATGTGGAAGTAGTCCAGGTGAAGTTCGATCCCGCGATTACCGGTTTTCACGACATACTCGAAGTCTTCTTCGCGATTCACGATCCCACTTCGCTCGACCGGCAGGGCGACGACGCCGGCGTGCAGTACCGCTCCGTCATTTTCTATGAAGGCGACGCGCAGCGCCAAGTGGCCGAGCAAACTATTCGCGAGCTGAATGCCGAGCGGATCTGGCCCGCGCCCATCGTCACCGAAGTGCGCGCGGCGGAGACGTTCTACCCCGCCGAGAACTACCACCGGGACTACTTCCGCAACCATCCGAACCAGCCCTATTGCGCGTTTGTCGTCGCTCCGAAGGTGCGTAAGTTCCGCGAGAAATTCACGGACAAACTGCGGAAGGAAGCGTAACGCGAAAATGCGTCTGGCGATTCTCTCCGACATTCACGATAACGTGTGGAAGCTCGCCCGCGCGCTCGACGCCGCGCGCGGCGCCGACGCCATGATCTGCTGTGGAGACTTGTGCTCGCCCTTCATCGTCCACCAGTTGGGCCGCGGATTCGCCGCGACCATCCACATCGTCTTCGGCAATAACGATGGCGACCGGCACCGCATCGGCGTCAACGCCGCACAATACACGCATATCAAGGTCCATGGTGAGATGATGCGCGCCGAATTCGCCGGCAAGCGCATCGCCGCCAACCACTACGACTTCATCGCGCGCGCCATCGCCGCCTCGGGCGAATACGACGTCGTCTGCTACGGGCACAACCATGTTTATGATGTGAGCCGGGCCGGCCGCACACTCGCCATCAACCCCGGCGCCATCATGGGCGCAACCTTCGCGGCAGATGGCAGCCGCACCGACGTGCCCTCCACGTTCGTGATTTACGACACCGAAACCGGCCAGGCGCAACGCGTCGACGTAGCGTAGAACCGGCGTTTTCGACCGCGTGACACGATTGTTTGTGCAGGGCTCGGTCCGTACGTTCGCGGCTCATCTGAACCATTCGGCGAGATCGATACCGCTGCCTTCGATGATTGCCCTCATCGTGCCAAGTGGAAGACCGCGACCGCGGTGATGGGCCACGATGACTTGCCTTGCCGTAACCGGATTCCGCCATTTCTGGTGGCTGCCTGACTACCCTACCAGCAAGAAGTCGTGGGGCCGCAGGCCACTGGCAACCTCGTCGGATGTGAGCCGCGACGTGCCGCGATCACCCAACCCTCACCTCGACCAGTTTGTAAGCGTGTGGTCCCGGCCGCATTGACTCTCGGGGCGGTTGGGAGCAGGTCGGCTAAGTGTCCACTTACGATTTAGGTGGACACTTAGCTTCGTGTGGGTTTCACTCCGCCTGGGACCTGACGGCCAGGCTCCACGGCAGCAACTCCGCGATGCGGTTGATCGGATGCCCGTACGCAGGCCCATTCTTGCCGTACCGTTGCAAGCGCCAATCTGCGCTGATGCTGACGTAGGCGTCTTTCAAGAGTTGCTCCCGGAACTCCGGAAAGTACCGGACCAGTTCGTCGCGCCGAATTGAGATCAGCGGGCGGAAGTCTTCGCCGCCATCGCGTGCCACGGCAAACGCAACATACCCGTCGTGATGTCGATGTAGCGCGAGAATGGGCGCGATTTGAGCTTGCTCGGACGAGGCGTGATCAGAAAGCCTCTCTTCAGGCACACCTTCAGCACCCGGATCTTCACGGGTCAGATTGGGGTACATGGTTCGGTTCTCGCTTGGAGTTGTTTGTGAAGCGCGGCCTAGGCCGGTCTGGAAGAGAGGACGAGCCGCCTGGGGATTCCTTGCCGAATCTCGATTTTCTCGACCCTGCCGTCTTTGAACGGATCGAGCTGACACATCAGCCGCT
>CAZFOP010000126.1:0-9316 GCA_964520085.1 uncultured Solibacteraceae bacterium
ATTTCGGTTACGACGAGCCGAACTACACCTACATGCAATATGGGCCCAAACTGGTGGGCGAACTAGCCCGTTTGAGCCCGTCGCCGGTCTATATCCGAGTGCACCACCTGCTCTGCACCGGGGACGGCACTGCCGCGCTCAAATGGGGCTCGACCAACGCCTACACTGAAGACGCTTCCGGCCGCCCGATTTACAACTGGACCATCGTTGACCGCATCTTCGACACCTACATCCGAGCCGGCGCCAAGCCATTTGTAGAGATCGGCTTCATGCCGGAAGCGATGTCGACCCATCCGCAGCCGTATGCCCGCAACTGGTCTCAGCCCGATGACGGCCAAGGCTGGTCGTACCCTCCCAAAGACTACGCCCGGTGGGGGGAACTGGTGCGCCAATGGGTTCTCCATTCGATCCAGCGCTACGGCCGGCGCGAGGTCGAGACCTGGTATTGGGAGGTGTGGAATGAACCTGATATCAGCTACTGGAAAGGCACGGCTGAGGAGTACGACCAGCTATACGACTATGCCGCTGCGGCGGTGAAAAGCGCTTTGCCATCGGCGCGCATCGGCGGCCCGGCCACTACCAGCCCGCACAATCCGAGGGCGGCGGATTACCTGCGGCAGTTCCTGGCGCATTGCGCCGCCATGCGCGTGCCGCTCGATTTCATCACCTACCATGCCAAGGGCCACGTGGAAATGGTGGACAACCACATGCGCATGGGTCTGGCCCGCGAGATCGAGGACGTAAGCGCAGGGATGGGCGTGATAGCCGAGTTTCCTGCCTTCGCCAAGCTACCGATTGTGCTGAGCGAGGCCGATCCAGAAGGTTGCGCGGCGTGTTCGGCGCGCTCGAATCCGCCAAATGCCTACCGCAACGGCACGCTCTACCCAGCTTACACGGCGGCTGCACTGGGCGCTATGCTGCAGCTCGCCGACCGACACCACGCCAATCTGGAGGGCATGCTCACCTGGGCCTTCGAGTTTGAGCGTCAGCCTTACTTTGCCGGCTTTCGCACGCTGGCCACCAACGGCATCGACAAGCCGGTGCTGAACGTGTTCCGCATGCTGGGAATGATGCCACGCGGCGACCGCATCCGCGTGGAATCGGCGGGCGCGGTCGCTTTGGATGAGTTGATGGCGACCGGGGTGCGCGGCCAACCGCATATCGACGCTCTGGCTGTCCGCTCCGCGCATGAGATTGCAACGCTGATTTGGAATTATCACGACGACGAAATATCCACACCGCCCGCCCCGGTCAGCCTGACCATCGCTGGCATCCCGGCCGCCGCCGGCCGCGTGCTGGTGCGGCATTATCGCATCGACGAGGAGCACAGCAACGCATACACCGCCTGGCTGCGCATGGGATCGCCGGAGCAACCGAGCGCCGAGCAGTACGCGCGTCTCGAAGCCGCCGGCCAGTTGGAACTGCTCGATTCACCCGAGTGGGTGTCGACCCAAGATGGAAGATTGAGCCTGAGCTTCGCGCTCCCGCGGCAGGGCGTATCGCTGGTTGAAGCCGATTGGTAAGCGGCCTACACCTGGCTGTCCGATCCGCGTCGAGGCGATGGCAGCCGCTAAGGCCGATGTTTTTCCCAGTGCTGAGGCAACGGCGCGACGGCAGCCCATTTGTTCCATATACTTGGGAACCTAGGCCGGTTCTCAACTTTCCACGCGAGCGTTATTTCGAGTTATCGGTAGGCGTTCAGCACGATGCCACTTGGCCGATTTCTGCTCAAAGCTGTGCGTACGGATGATACCGGCTAGGCACATGACATCTGTCATATCCAAGTCGTGACAATCTCCACTGGTGGGAAGTTCCGCGCTGCCGCACCATGTTACTGGAGGTGGAAACATGCCGGTTGCGGAATTACGGCGAGTTAGTAAACGATACGGAGCGATTGAAGCGCTGCGGGGAATCGATTTGAGAATCGACCGCGGCGAGTTGGTGGCGCTGTTGGGACCGAATGGTGCGGGAAAGACCACGGCAGTGCGGATTCTGCTGGGGCTGGCGACGGCCGACTCAGGGACAGCGACGGTGTTTGGCAGGCCACCGGCCAGCCAGGAAGCCAAGCTGCGGAGGGGAGCGTTGCTGCAGGTGGCGAAAGTGCCGGAAACGCTGCGCGTGCGCGAGCACATCGAACTGTTTTCGAGCTATTACCCGAAACCGCTGGCGCTTTCCGAGACGATTGCGGCCGCGGGATTGGGCGGCGTGGAAAACCGCCTGTTCGGCGACCTTTCGGGCGGGCAGAAACAGCGCGTGCTATTTGCGCTGGCCATCTGCGGGAATCCCGACCTGTTGTTTCTCGATGAGCCTACAGTGGGACTCGATGTACAGGCGCGGCGGGCGCTGTGGGGACACATCCGCGCATTTGTGGCGCGCGGCGCCAGCGTGCTGCTCACCACGCATCACCTGGAGGAAGCCGACGCGCTGGCGAATCGCGTGGCGGTGATCAACCACGGGCGAATCGTCGCCGAAGGCACGCCGGCGGACCTGAAATTGCGCACCGCGCAGACCGGGCTCGAAGACGCGTTCCTGGAATTAGTCAAAGAAGACGCGATGGAGGAGGTGGCCTGATCATGACCCACGTTTACTGGATGGAAGCCAAGTGTGAGTTCTTGAAGCTGCTCCGCATGAGAGTCTACTCGTTGTCGACGGTGCTGTTTCCGCTGATGTTTTACTGCTTCTTCGGCCTGGCGATGGGCCGCAGCCCGCAGCCGGGAGCGGTTATGCCGATGGCGCGTTACCTGCTCGCGACGTACGGAGCGTTCGCCGTGGTGGGGGCGTCGCTGTATGCATTCGGCGTCGGAGTCGCCGTGGAGCGCGGCCTCGGATGGCTGCAGGTGAAGCGCGCCAGCCCGATGCCGCGGGCGGCGTACGTCGTGGCGAAAGGGGCGGTCTCGCTGACGTTCGGGGCGATTGTGGTGACGATGCTGTTCACGCTGGGGGCCGCGTTCGGCGGTGTGCGGATGCCGCTGGAACAATGGCTGGCGTTAGGCGGGACGCTGGTTGCCGGGGCCGTGCCGTTCTGCGCGCTCGGGTTGGCCATCGGCAACTTCGCCGGGCCGAACTCGGCGCCGGCCACCGTCAACATGATTTATATGCCGATGGCGTTCTGCGCGGGTCTGTGGATTCCGCTCCAGTTCCTGCCGGGTGCGCTGCAGCAGGCCGCGCCCTTCCTGCCCACTTACCATTTCGCCCAGCTCGCGCTCGGCGTGCTGCACGCGCCGGTACAAGGCACTATCATGGGACACGTCGGGGCGCTCGCAGCGTTCACGATGATCTTCGCGGGAATTGCGTGGATTGGAGATTCGCGCGAACAAGAGAAAGCATACGGGTAGGACATGATGCGGCTGCTGCCGAAGGAACTGGACTGGACGCCCTATGTTTGGCTGATCTACCTCGTGTATTACGCGCTGGTGCCGTGGCTCTATCCCGCTTCCGCGTGGGAACGTGTGGTTACGGTGCCTGTTACGCTGGTCGCACTGGCCCTGTACTTTTGGGGTTACTGGCTGAAAGGCTGGCGTACCCTGTGGGCAATTGGCGGTTTCGTGGCCCTGGGCGTGATGCTGATTCCGAGCAACCCGGCGGCCTCAGTGTTCTTCGTGTATGGCGCGAGTTTCCTCGGAAAGGCCTTCGAGCCGGCTACAGGTTACCGCTACCTGGGCGGCATCCTGGCCATCGCCGGTGCCGAGGCGGCGATCCTTCGCCTGCCGCCCTACAGTTGGATTCCGGCGTTGGTCTTCTCGCTGCTGGTTGGCGCATTGGTGATTCAGCAGTGTTGGAAGAGGCGCCTGACGGAGAAATTGCTACTGGCGCAGGACGAGGCTCAGCACATGGCGCGGGTGGCGGAGCGCGAACGAATTGGGCGCGATCTGCACGACCTGTTGGGACATACCCTTTCGGTGATCGTTCTGAAATCGGAGCTGGCATCCAAGCTCACGACGATTGATCCCGAGCGTGCGGCCCGCGAGATCCGCGAAGTGGAGAAGATCTCGCGCGAGGCGCTGGCGGAGGTTCGCAGCGCGGTGCAGGGATACCGTTCCGGCGGAATCGACCGCGAGTTGAAGGAAGCGCGCCGCACGCTGGAGACAGCGGGCATTCGGATGGAAGCGTCGATCCATCCCGCGCGGCTCTCGCCGGCGCAGGAGGGCGTCCTCGCCATGGCGTTGCGCGAAGCGGTCACCAACGTGGTGCGGCATTCGCAGGCCACGGTGTGCCGCCTAAGCCTGCAACAGAGCGGAAGCTGGTGCGAGCTCGAAGTTGCCGACAACGGACAAGGGGGCGTTATCGAAGAGGGCAACGGTCTGAGCGGGATGCGTCACCGCGTGGAAGCTCTGGGTGGCGTGCTGGAGCGCAACGGGTCCGCCGGTACGTTGCTGCGCATTCGGGTGCCGGTATGAGCATACGGGTGGTGATCGCGGAGGATCAGGCGATGGTGCGCGGCGCGTTGGCAGCGCTGCTGGCCATCGATGCCGGCATCGAGGTGGCGGGCGAGGCGCAGAACGGACGCGAAGCGCTGGAACTGGTATCGAAGCTGCTGCCGGACGTGCTGCTCACCGATATCGAAATGCCCGAACTCACCGGGCTCGAACTTGCCGCCGAAATCCAGCGGCGGCGGCTGCCCGTTCGGGTTGCAATCCTCACCACCTTCGCGCGCGCCGGATATCTGCGGCGGGCGCTGGAGGCGGGCGTTGCCGGATACCTGCTCAAGGATGCGCCCTCGTCGATGCTGGCGGACGCCATTCGCCGTATCAAGGCCGGTGCGCGCGTGATCGACCCGGAACTGGCGGCCGAGGTGTGGACCGAAGCCGACCCGCTCACCGATCGCGAACGTCAGGTGCTGCGCTATGCCGGCGAGGGCGCGGCTGGCGCCGAGATCGCTGAACGATTGAACCTGTCGGAGGGGACAGTTCGAAACTATCTGTCGGAAGCCATCAGCAAACTGGGCGCGTCGAATCGTACAGAAGCAGCGCGGATTGCGCGGCAGAAGGGCTGGCTGTAGCAGATATGCCGGTAACCTCGGCCTTTCTATCGGTGAGGCACACGGTCCGCGACCGGACCGTTATCGCGCCATATCGGAAACAATCGCCAGCCAGAGGCCGCGGCGTAACGCCATGTAGAAGCTAGATCATCTCCGTCGGAAACCTCGCGATGCACCCTTCCAACTCCTCACCGGTCGGGCCCCCAAACCAACCTCCGGTGGCGCGCGAGCCGAATGGCCTGTACAGCGCCCAGACCTGTCCGAGGCGAGCCGGTCAGACAAAATTGCGGTTTTCCCCGGAACTATGGCGATTAGGCCGTGTTGAAAAGGACGTGGGGCAACTATGAAGCTCATTGCTGGTACTCTGTTGTTGGTTGGCCCTGGGGCCATCGCTGCGCTCGCGCAAATTCCCAGTTTTCAGCATGTCATAGTAATCGTTCAGGAGAATCGTACTCCTGACAATCTCTTTCAAGGCTTGTGCGTTCCGCCGTACGGCTCGGCGAGTGTTTGCAGCACCAGTCCAACGGCGTCGCAGTACGATATTCAAACCGGAAACTGGGTGAACAAGAAGGCGTCCACGGGAGTCACTCCGCCTGGGACCGTCCCGCTTGCGAATCAGTATGATTTGAGCCACGCCCACTCGGCCTTTACGGCGATGTGCGACGCCAACCCCTTGACTGGGGCCTGCAGGATGGACGGCTCGGCAGGCGTCTCGTGCTCCGGCAGGTGTCCAACCAAGCCACAATTCCGCTACGTTGACAACTCCACCGGCATTCTGAACCCGTATCTCGATATGGCGACGCAGTACGGTTGGGCCAACTATATGTTCCAGACCAACCAGGGACCCAGTTTTCCGGCGCATCAATTCCTCTTCGGAGCAACCTCCGCTCCCAGTGCGGCCGACGATGCGGCCGGCATCTTTGCTTCCGAGAATATGTCGGGCAAGGGTTCAACCGCAGGATGCGCGGCGGAGGCTGAAACGACCGTTCAATTGATCGATCCCGCTGGCGAGAACGACAAGATATATCCGTGCTTTGAGCATCAGACCATTGCGGACGTGCTGCCTCCAATCGTCACGTGGAGATACTACGCGCCGAGCGCTGGCTCGATCTGGACGGCGCCAAACGCGATCCAGCATATCTGCCAATCGAGCGGCCCTGGCGGCAACTGTACCGGGCCGGATTGGATCAACAATGTGGACCTGTCCCCGGCGGATGTGCTCAATGACATTAGCGGCTGCAATCTGCGCTCGGTGAGTTGGGTGATTCCCACCGGCGCGAATTCGGATCACGCGAACACCAATGACGGCGGGGGCCCATCGTGGGTGGCGTCCATCGTCAATGCCATCGGCAACAGCACGGCGTGCGACAACAATGGCGGGTACTGGCAGGACACCGCCATCTTCATCACATGGGACGATTGGGGCGGCTGGTACGACCACGAGCCACCGACCATCCTCGCGCAGCCGGCAGGCGACTATCAATACGGTTTCCGCGTCCCGCTGGTTGTAGTTTCAGCTTACACGGCAGGAGGCTACATCAATAACGATCGCCACGATTTCGGCAGCATTCTCCGATTTATCGAGCACAACTTCGGCGTGCCGGAGGGCGCGCTCAATTTCGCCGATGCCCGCGCGAAGAACGACCTCACCGGCTTTTTCAACCTAAACCTGGAACCGCGCGCCTTCCAGACCATTAGCGCACCAAAGGGCGCCAGTTTCTTCCTCAATGACAAGAGGAAAGCGACCGATCCAGACGACGATTAGCACCCATGCCGGAAACGAAACCGAGCAAGGCCGCGCCCCTACGGTCGCGGCCCCATCCGATCGGCGTGCGTTAGCGATCGGTATCTTGACGCACCACCGCAGTTCCAAAAGGCGCAATAAGACAGAGCCCGGCAAGCTCGCACGTCAATCGTCATCCGGATCCTTCGGTGCCCGCTTGTCAGTGAGGAAAAAGTTTGCGTCCTTCGGAGCTTGGATTTCCTTGAAGATACGCGCGGGTCCGGCTAGATTGAAAAACCCGGTCAGATCGCTTTCCGTTTTCGCCCGCGCATCCGCGAAGTTCAGGGCGCCCTCCTGGATACCGGCATTGTGCTCGATATACCGCAGAATGCTGCCGAAATCGAAGCGGCCGTTATCGACGTACGCCGCGGGCGTGTAGGCGGAGATGACGATCAGCGGGACGCGGAACCCATACTGATAGCCGCCTTCCGGACTGGGCAGGATGGTAGGCGGCTCGTGGTCGTACCAGCCTCCCCAATCGTCCCAGGTCAGGAAAATGGCCGTATTCTCCCAGTAGCCTTTGTTGTTGTCGCAGGTCGAGCTGTGCCCAATGCCATTGACGATGGACGCCACCCACGAGGGTCCCCCTCCGTCATTGTCGTTGGCGTGATCCGAATTTTGGCCCGTCGGAATCACCCAACTGACGGCAGGAAGTTTGCAATTGTTGATATCCCGCAACACATCGGCTGACGTAAGATCGACATGGTCCGACCATTCTGTCCCCGTACAGTGTCCGCCGGGCCCAGACGAAACGCAGATGTGTTTGATCGCATTGGGCGCGGTCCAGATGGAAGTGGCGTTCGGAGCGTAAAACTTCCACGAAGTCGAGGACAGCAGATCGCCCATCGTATCGTGCTCGAAGCACGGATATATCGGCGTCAGGGCGGTTTCACTCCCCGTCGAATCGATCAACTTCACCCTCGTCTGGGGCTTGGGCGGCGGCCCATCGGGAGCCGTACATCCGGCTGGCGCGCCGGCTCCCGAAATGCCGGTTCCCGACATGTTTTCCGACGCGAATACACCCTTCGCGTCATCCAGCGTAGTGGGCGCCGAAGTCCCCCCAAACAGGAACTGATGCGCGGGAAAGCTCGGCCCTTGGTTGGTCTGGAACATGTAGTTCGCCCAACCGTACTGCTTGGCCAGTTCCAGGTAGGGATTCAACAGGCCTCCGGAGTTCTCGACCAACATGAACTGCGGGTACTTCCCCGTTTTCTTGCAGACGTTCTTGGGTTTACAGGCAACGCCGGCGGCCCCATCCATCTTGCATGCGCTTCCTGTTAGGTCGCACATGGCCACAAAATCCGGATGCCCGTGCCCAAGATCGTACTTGGCCGTCAACGACACATTTCCTGGCTGAGTCTTGCCGCCAGGCGCTGCCTTGTTCAGCCAGTCGCTCGTCTGGATGTTGTACTGCGAGCCGCTTGGCATCGTATTGCACGAGCCTGACGAGCCATACGGTGGAGCGCACAGACCCTGGAAAAGATTGTCTGGCGTGCGATTCTCCTGAACGATCACAACGATGTGATCGAAGCGTTTAATTTGCGCCTGTGCTGCAACTGTCAGAGGCAAAATCAGCATCGTGATTCTTGCGAACAGCTTCATTGGTCCTCTCCTCTTGAGTGCTGGGTCCATCCGTCCTCTCACTACCTTGTAGTGCTGTTTGGCAGTGAACCGTTTCCCATGACTTCTGCAATATGCGAACGTTAAAGGACTCTTGCGCTCTTCAGCGCCAGCACCAGGTCCCGTTCCCCTTGGTAACGCTTCATCAGCGCGCAACTGGCCTGCCGTGAAATCCCGTAGCACCAGCACCACGCCGGCATGCAGTCTTCCTTCGACCGGAAGTCCTCAATGAATTACCCCAAACTTCTAATTCGGCCATCACAGATTCTAATCAGTATACATCCAGCCGTCTATCTTCGATCATCCACGTGCCGCCAGTTTTTCCTCGGAGGCCTTGCCGGAGCGCGCCTGCTGTGCGTGAACGCACTACGCCACGTAACAACTTAATCATTTTCGCTTGGCGAAAAACATGGGAAACTCGATTAAACCCATGAACCGCTCTCGTCAAATCGCACCGTTTCTTCTAATCCTTTTTCTCCAGCCGCTAGGCCCGATTGCCTTGCGAGCGCAGGTGGACCGCACGACCATCACGGGGACAGTATCCGACCAGCAGGGCAATCGGGTCCCCCAATCAAGTGTGCGCGCCACTGAAAGCGCGACGGGCTTTCACCGAGAGACGCTGACAACCGCGCAGGGCACTTATGCGCTGCCCGGCCTCTTGCCCGGCGTTTACTCCGTCCAGTTTCTCAAAACCGGCTTCTCGGCTTTTACCGCGGAGGGCATGGAACAGTTGGTCGGGCAAACCAGAACGTTGAACGTCCGGCTGGAACTGGCGCATGAGAAACAGGAGACAACCGTGACGGAACCCGTGGTGGAGCTCGACAAGGTGGACGCAACGATGGGCGCCGCCATCGAGCGCGAGCAGGTCAGTGATTTGCCAATCAACGGCAGGAACTGGGCGACGTTGACCGCGCTCGCGCCGGGCGCCATCGATA